>JBIKTO010000229.1:0-5141 GCA_044348065.1 Cyanobium sp. | reverse complement strand
CACCAGCGCGGGGGCCAGGGGTTCCGTCGCGTCCACAGGGCTGAGAGCTCGCTGTTGGGACTGTGGAACCGGAAGGGGAAGCGGCGGCGCTTCGTTGCAAAGCGTAGGCAGCCGCGGACGCTCATTCCCCGCCGGGATCCTCCCCCTCGCCGGACTCCGGCCGGTTCTCCGGCAGCAGCTGGGCCAGCAGACCCGCCGCCATCAGCACCGTGCCGAGGCCCAGGGCAAGGGGGCGATTCGCCGCCGCCGGCCCGTCGCCGATCCAGGCGCCGGCCGCCAGGAAGGCCCCCCCCAGCAGCAGGCTGGGCACGAGCACGATGCCCTTGGCGGTGCGATCCAATCCCATGGCGGGCCAGGTTAGGCGCAGGGAACGGGCTGGGCCAGGCCGGCGGCCACCAGCGCCTCGGCCGGATCGCCCTCCTCCGGGTCGATCGGGCGGATGCGGGCCAGCAGCTCCCCATCCCGGACCCCCATCGGCCGCAGGTTGACCCGGCGGCGACGGGGCAGGAGGTGGCGCAGCAGCTCGGTGGCTTCCGCGGCCGACTCCGGCGGCACCGCCACACAACCCAGCCGCACCGTGGTGTTGCGGTTGCGGTCGCCGATCACCAGCCGGTCGGGCCCCGTGACCTGCAGCACCTCCGCGGCGCTGGCGCTGGCGGGAAGGAAGCCCACAGCGGCCGCCAGCAGCAGCAGGGGGGTGAGAGAGAGGGAGAGGGCCAGCACCAGCGCGGCGGCCAGGCGGCGGAGAGGGGCTTGGGCGGGGCGACGACCCGCCGGGCAGGGCGGCCGGTGGGGGGGAGGGGAGGCGCTCAGAGCTTGTTGCCGCAACTGGGGCAGAACAGATGGGCGCTGGCGGTGGTCTCCCCGCAGGCGTTGCACTGGCGGATGGTGTCGATCGCCAGCTCCGGATGGCTGGGAAGGCCCACCATCTGGGCGTTGCTGGCACCGGGGGGCACCATCGGATAGCAGTTCTCGTTGCGGCGCACCACCACATCGATGAAGGCCGGGCCCGGGTGGGCCAGCGCTTCGGCGAGCTGCTGGTGCAGGGTGGCACGCTCGCTGATGCGAACCCCCCGGACGCCGAAGGCTTCGGCCAGGGCACTGAAATCCGGCATGCCACCGGTCATCTCGGAGGCGGAATAGCGCTCCTCGTAGAAGCTCTCCTGCCACTGGCGCACCATCCCCTGCCAGCCGTTGTTCAACACCACCACCTTCACAGGCAGGGCGTACTGGGAGAGGGTGCCGAGCTCCTGGATATTCATCAGGATGCTGGCATCGCCCGCCACGCAGATCACGGTTTCCGACGGGAAGGCCACCTGAACGCCCATGGCGGCGGGCATGCCGTAGCCCATCGTGCCCAGACCGGCGCTGCTGATCCAGCGGCGGGGTCCGTTGCGCAGGAACTGGGCCGCCCACATCTGGTGCTGACCCACATCGGTGGTGAAGTAGGCGGCGGGGGCCAGCTCCCGCAGGGCCACCACCACCTCCTGGGGCGCGATCTCGCCTTGGGGAGCGGGCACCACCAGGGGGTAATGGCGCTTCCAGCTGTCGATGCGCTCAAGCCAGGCCTCGGTGCGGCCTGGGCTCGCCTCCTCCGCCGAGGCGGCCAGCAGGGCCTCCAGGGCGGCCTTCACATCGGCCACCAGGGGCACCTCCGGCACCCGGTTCTTTCCCACCTCGGCGGCGTCGATGTCGATGTGGATCACCTGGGCGCGGGGGGCAAAGCTGTCCAGGCGACCGGTGACCCGGTCATCGAAGCGGGCGCCGCAGGCGATCAGCAGGTCGCATTCGGTGACGGCGAAGTTGGCGTAGGCCGTGCCATGCATGCCGAGCATGCCCACCGAGAGGGGATGGTGCTCATCAAAGGCCCCCTTGCCCATCAGGGTGGTGGTGACGGGCAGGCGGAAGCGCTCCGCGAGGGCATGCACCTGCGCGTGGGCGCCGGAGCTGATGGCCCCACCGCCGACATAGAGCAGGGGACGGCGGGCCTGGCGGATCAGGGCAAGGGCCGCCTCGATCGCGGCGGGTTCAGGCTGGGGATGGGGGCGGAAGCCGGCCGGCACCGAGCTGCCGGGTTCGGCCGGCACGTAATCGAAGAGCTCGGCGCCGACATCCTTGGGGATGTCGATCAGCACCGGGCCAGGCCTGCCACTGGCGGCGATCAGGAAGGCCTCGGCAACAATGCGGGCGATGTCGGCCGGGTCGCGCACGACCCAGGAATGCTTCACGATCGGCAGGGTGATGCCGAAGATGTCGGTTTCCTGGAAAGCGTCGGTGCCGATCGCCGCCCGTGGCACCTGGCCGGTGATCACCACCATCGGCACCGAATCCATGTGGGCGGTGGCGATGCCGGTCACCAGATTGGTGGCGCCGGGGCCGGAGGTGCCGAAGCACACCCCCACCCGGCCGGTGGCACGGGCGTAGGCATCGGCCGCGTGGGTGCCGCCCTGCTCGTGGCGCACGAGGATGTGGCGCAGCCAACCGCGGGCCTCGGCCTTGTGCAGCTCGTCGTAGATGGGCAGGATCGCGCCGCCCGGATAACCGAAGATGTGCCGAACCCCATGGCGGCGCAGGGAATCCATCAGGGCATAGCCGCCGCTCACCCGCAGGGGCCGCTCCTCCTGGCACGGCGCGTGCGCAACCTCCCGCGGTTCGGGGGAGGTGATGGTCTGGTCAGCCGGGGTGAGGGGCGTGAGCGTCACGGCAAGTGGCGAATCAACGCAGCACCCCAACATTAGGGGGCCTGCGGGCCGTTGGCGCCAGGCCGCCGCGGCTGGCCGCCATGGCCCGCAGCACCCGGGCCGGATCCATCCAGTTGCCGCGGTAGCGCATGCCCCAGTGCAGATGGGGGCCGCTGGTGCTGCCGGTCATGCCGATGTGGCCGATCACCTGGCCCGCCCGCACCCGCTGGCCGACCCCCAGCAGCACCGGCCCGCTGCGGTACCAGCCATCCACAACGCTGCCGGCCAGGTGGCAATAGATGTGTTCATAGTCGCCGGATCGGATCGTCAGGCCGTTGCCGCACCCGCCGTCGCGGATCACCTCGCTGACGGTGCCCGTCCACCAGCTGCGCACCCGCGAGCCCAGGGGGGCGGCGATGTCCACCCCATAGTGCTGGCGTCGGTCGCCGCTGAGCGGATGGGTGCGCATGCCGAAGGGGCTGGTGTAGCCGAGGAAACTGACCACCGGAAACACCCCCCGCAGCCAGGTGCCGCGCCCCTGGGCCGCCGCCGGCGGGCCCGCGGCGACCAGGGCGGCCAGCAGAAGCGGGGTGTGCCGCCGGACCCGGACTCTGGCGGGTGCCGCAGCCATGGGCTCAGAGCAGGCCGATGGCATGCAGGGGACCGCGGCCGCTGATCAGCTCCAGCAGGAAAGCGGAGAATCCCACCATCGCCAGGCGGCCGTTCCAGATCTCGGAGCTGTTGTTCCAGCCCCAGGCCCAGCGGTCCTGGGGATAGAGCTTGGTGCGCGTCGGCAGGCGAGCCGCCTGATCGAGATTCACCTCCGGCCCCGCCAGCGCCTCCTGCACCAGGTCGGCCAGGCCGCGCACGAAGGTGGGATCGGTATCGAGGGCCGGCACGCGGCGGAAGTTGACCACACCGGCCTCGCTGGCCAGTTCCCGGTACTCGATATCGATCTCCTCGAGGGTCTCGATGTGCTCGCTCACGAAGCTGATCGGCACCACCACCAGATCCCTGGTGCCGGCGTGACCCAGGTCCTCCAGGGCCTCCTCCGTGTAGGGGCGGAGCCATTCCACCGGACCCACCCGGCTCTGGTAAGCGAGGGTGTGGGGGTTGGGGTGGCCCAGTTCCCGCTCCAGGCGGCGCATGATCAGGGCGGCGCAGGCCTCGATCTCGCTCTGGTAGGGATCGCCGGCCTCCTCCACATAGCTCTTGGGCACGCCGTGGGCGCTGAAGAAGACGTGGGCGGCGGCGGGATCGTCGCAGCCGCGGATCTCGCGGGCGATCAGGCCGGCCATGGCGTCGATGTAGCCGGGATGGTCGTACCAGCTGCGGATGCAGCGGATCGGCAGCTGGCGGAAGTCGGGGTCGGCCTGCCGCAGTCGCTGCAGCTCCCGGAAGCTGGAGCCGCTGGTGCTGATGGAGAAGTGCGGGTAGAGGGGGAGCACCACCACCTCGTCGATGTCGTCGGCCTTGATGTCGGCCACGGCGGATTCGGTGAAGGGATGCCAGTAGCGCATCGCCACGTAGGTGGTGGCCTCCACGCCGCGCTGCCGCAGGGCGCTCTGCAGCTCGCGGGCCTGGTGTTCGGTGATGCGGCGCAGGGGTGAACCGCCGCCGATCGAGCGATAGGCCTCCTTGGATTTGCCGCTGCGCAGCGTGCTGATCAGCCAGGCGAGGGGCTTCTGGAGGGCAGGCGTGGGCAGCCGGATGATCTCCGGATCGGAGAACAGGTTGTAAAGAAAGGGGCCGACATCCTGGATGCGTTCGGGGCCGCCCAGGTTCAGCAGCAGCACACCGACTCTGCCCATGCCCTTCCCCGGGAGGTCCAATCTCGGCTGAGCGTAACGCGAGGCTCCCGTCGGCGGTGTGCCGCTGGCGTGGTGCGGTTGCCGGTGTGCCGCTGGCGTGGTGGGGCCGGCACCGATAGGGTCCGCTCGCCCAAGCCTTGCCCTCCTGGCCGTGTCCGCCAGCGCCTGCCCCGATCCCGCGGTGGACGACGCCCTGGCGCGGCACAACGCCCGCCTGGCGGAGCAGGGCTGCGCCCTGCGGCTGGAGAGGCGCGGCGGGCGGCTGGGGCTGCGGGGGCCGCTTCCCCGGCAGCAGGGAGGTGGCGGGGCTGCGGTGCAGCGCATCAGCCTCGGACTTCCAGCCTCAGCGCAGGGTCTGGCCGAGGCCCTGGGCCGGCTGGAGGCGCTGCGGCGGGAGCTGGCGGAGGGTTGTTTCCGCTGGGATCAGTGGCAGCGGCGCGGGGCGACGGAACCGGCGACCGGGTTGCCCCTTGCCGCGGCCCCATCGCCGCTGCAGCGCCAGATCGAGGAGTTCGAGCGGGCCTTCCGTGCCGATCCGCGCCGACGCCGGCAGGCGGCGGGCAGCCGCTCCACCTGGAGCGGCGCCTACCGCCCCTATCTGCGCCGGCTGCAGCAGCACGGGAACGGCCAGGGCGCGGGGGATGGACTC
>JBIKTO010000228.1:0-5152 GCA_044348065.1 Cyanobium sp. | reverse complement strand
CCAGTGGTTGAAGCGACCCGCCGGGGCGTCCTGCGGGTCGAAGGCCATCACCGGCAGCAGCTCCAGGGTGGTCACCCCCAGCTCCTGCAGGTAGGGGATGGTGTCGATCAGGCCCATCAGGGTGCCCTGTCGCTCCGGCGCCACCGGGCAGCCCTCCCCCTGGGTGAAGCCGCCCACGTGCAGCTCGTAGATCACCGTCTTCTGCCAGCGGTGGCGGGGCCGGGGCGAGGCCGCGAAATCGAAGCGATCCCGCTCCGTCACCACCCCCTTGAGGCAGCAGGTTGTGTTCGGCGTGGCGCCCACGGCCCTGCCGCGGTTGTACACGTCCCAGCCGCTGATGGCGCGGGCGCAGGGATCGAGCAGCACCTTGGAGGGGTTGAAGCCGTGGCTGCCGGGCATCAGCGGCCCGAACACCCGGTAGCCGTAGCAGCAGCCCACCCCCACCCCCTCCACTTCCACATGCCAGTAGTCGCCGGAGCGGTGGCCGCCATCGAGCTCGATCACCTGGCGCGGTTCAGGCGCGGCGCCGTGGTCGAAGAGCAACAGCTCCACACGGGTGGCCAGCGGGGCCGCCACCGCGAAATTCACCCCTCGGGCGGTGGTGGAGGCTCCCAGCGGCCAGGGATGTCCGATCCGGATCGCCGACAAGGCTTGGGAGTTCGTTCTGGGCACGCTACGCCGGCAGGCCACGGCGCCGCTGTTCGCAGCTGCTGGAGGCCCCGCAGTTCAATGGGAACGCGCTCAGCCCGCTGCCCCGGCGGCCCCCGCCCTGGACTCCGCCGCGACCCCCCCGCCTGAACCGGGCCGCCCGCCCCAGGCCGTGCTGCCCAATCTCTGGCTGTTCGCCCCCAACCGCGACAGCCAGGGGGGCAGCGCCTGGTGGCTGGAGCTGGCCCACCTCGATCTGCTGATCGATGTGCCGGCGCTCACCGCCGCCAACCTCGCTTTCCTGCGGCAGCGCTCCGGGCGCCGCGCCGGCGAGGCCACGCCGCCCTGGATCGTGCTCACCGGTCGCCATGGCCACGGCCGCTGCCTGGCCCTGCAGCGCCAGCTGGGCTGGCCGGTGCTGGTGCAGGAGCAGGAGGCCTACCTGCTTCCGGGCGTGGCGGCGTTGCGCCGCTTCGGCGATCACGATGATCTGGGCGAAGGGGTGCGGCTGCTCTGGACGCCGGGCCCCAGCCCCGGCGCCTGCGTGCTGCACGCCCGGGCGTCCAGCGGACTGGACGGACTGTTCTGCGGCCGCCTGTTGGTGCCGCTGGCGCCGGGGCGGCTGGCGCCGCTGCGCACCCGGCTCAGCTTCCACTGGCCGCGGCAGCTGCGCAGCCTGGAGCGGCTGCGGCAGTGGCTGCCCGCCGGCTCCCCCGACTGGATCGCCACGGCCGCCGCCCTGGGGGCCCTGCGGGGCGAGCGGTTGGTGAGGGAGGGGGCCAGGCTGCTGGCGGACCTCGACCTGGAGGGGCTGCGCGAGGCCCCGGCGGGCCCCGACGAGCCGCGCTAAATATTCGCAGATTTTTTGTTCTGGGACCCGATTCGGTGAGATCCGTTGCCAGAAGCGGATTTTTGGGTTGCCGCCCCGGCTCCCGCCCCATACGATTAGCGCGCTTCCCCCGAAGCGACGGCGGTCGGCATCTCTCCGACCCGCCTCCCCCACCGCCGATCCGGCTCCCCACGACCGCCAACCTGGAGGCTTTTCCGCCTTATGAACAAAGCTGACCTCGTCAACCTCGTCGCCGCCCGCACCGAGCTCACCAAGACCGACGTCTCCAACGTGGTCGATGCGGCCATCGAGACCATCATCGATTCGGTGGTGGAGGGCAAGAAGGTGTCGATCCTCGGTTTCGGCTCCTTCGAGCCCCGCGAGCGCTCCGCCCGCCAGGGTCTGAACCCGAAGACCGGCGAAAAGATCAAGATCCCCGCCAAGCGCGTTCCCGCCTTCACCGCTGGCAAGCTCTTCAAGGATCGCGTCCAGGGCTGAACCGCCGGCCTCCGGCCCGCAGGGCGGTCCCCGCGGGGATCGCCCTTTTTTGTCGCCCATGCCGGGCCCCCTCTCGCTTCCCCCTGCCTCCCCTGCCCCCGCCAGCCTGCCGCGGGCGCTGCGGGCCGCCCTGGAGGAGGGAGTGGCCCAACGGTGCCAGGGGTATCGCGGCCGCTTCGCCCCCTCCCCCACCGGCAGCCTGCACCGCGGCAACCTGCGCACCGCCCTGCTGGCCTGGCTCGATGCCCGGCTGGCCGGGGGCGAGCTGCTGCTGCGCCTCGACGACCTCGACACCCCCCGCAACCGCGCGGGCTGTGAGGAGGGGATCCTGGCGGATCTGCGCTGGCTGGGCCTCGACTGGGACGGGCCGCCCATCCGCCAGAGCGCCCGGCGGGGTCTCTACGCCACCGCTCTCTCCGCCCTGCGGCGAGGCGGCTGGCTCTATCCCTGCCGCTGCAGTCGCCGCCTGCTGGCCGACATCTCCGCCCCCCATGGGGCCCTGAGCGTGTATCCGGGCCATTGCCGCCAGCGGCCGCCCCACTGGGGCGTGGTGGAGGGGCGGCTGCCCAGCTGGCGGCTGCGCCTGCCGGCCGGAGACCTGTGCTGGCCCGAGCGCTTCGGGCCGCCGGGCCGCCTCGATGGGGCCCGCCAGGTGGGGGATGGGGTGCTGCGCCGTGCTGATGGGGTGGTGGCCTATCACCTGGCCACGGCGGTGGATGAGCTCAGCCTGGGGATCAGCGACGTGGTGCGCGGTGAGGATCTCTGGGCCTCCACCGGCCCCCAGGTGGCGGTGATGGCGGCCCTGGGGGCAACGCCGCCCCGCTACGGCCATGTGCCGCTCTGGCGGGATGGGGCGGGGCAGCGGCTGAGCAAGCGGGAGGCCGCCGAGGGGCTGGCGGGCGCCCGCCAGCGCGGGCTCGACGCGGCGGCGGTGATCGGCGAGCTGGCCGCCAGCGTCGGCCTGGTGCCTCCAGGGGTGCGGATCTCCGCACGCGAACTGCTCAGCGGCATCGATGCCGCCGCTCTGCGGGCGATTTCTGACTCCGGTTCGCGCCAACCGACCAACTCTTAAGGATGGTTTCGGGATGGTGGCGGTCGTTCCCCGTCACAGTGAGGAGATACAGACAGAACGCCGCCCGATGGCCTCCTCCCCCGCCCATTCCCCTCCCCTGGCCGCCGGCCAGGCTGATGCCCACCCGATCGACATGGCGCGCCCCTGCCCCCATTGCGGCGGCAGCGGCGCCCTGCGACTGGCGGATCAGCGCTATCGCACCTGCCTGGAGTGCCTCGGCCACGGCCGCCTGGTGGCGATCGGCGAAACCCTGCCGCTGGCCGCCCTCAGAACCGCTTCGTCTGCTTCTTCTTCTGCTGCCAGATGAAGAAGGCGGCCGTGCCCACCACCGCCGCCAGCGGCACGGCCGTGAGCAGAAGCAGGATCACAGCGGTCCAGTCGGTGTACATCCCGGTTGCCGAGGTGAAAACGCTGCCATCATCCCAGCAGAGCCGCCCACCCCAATGCCCTGCCCCCGGCTGATCGCGCTTGCGCTTCTCGCCTTCACCCTCACCCCCGCCCGCGCCGGCGTTCAGTTCGAGAACTGCGTGCGCGGCCCCGGCGGTTCCCTCACCTGCGACACGGTGCCCACGGGCGACACCCTTCTCAACGACAGGGACGCCCAGTTCGGCCTGTTCCAGAACGCCAGCCCCGGCTGGAATGAGTTCAATCCCTTCCAGGGCGACGACGAGGACTTCGGCGACGACCCCTACTGAGCGTCGGGCCACAGCCCGCCGGGGCGCAGGGCCGATGGGGTGCGGCCGTAGGTGCGCAGGATGTCGCGGCTGAAGCTGGAGAGATTCACGTAGCCGCAACGGCGGGCGATGCGCGCCACCGGTTCGCTCGGGTCGGCCCCCCGCAGCGCCTGATGGGCGGCCTCAAGGCGCCGGCGACGCACCCACTGCATCGGCCCGCAGCCGAAGCGGCGCTGGAAGGCGTACTGGAGGCTGCGCGGCGACCAGCCGCTGCGTTGGCTCAGCTCCGGCAGGCTCAGGCCGCGGTGCAGGTTGGCCTCGATGTGGGCGATCAGGGCGTCGAAGCGCCGCTCCCGATCCGCCGCCGCATCCAGGCCGGCGTCTTGCTCCGGCTCCAGCAGCAGCAGCAGCGCCAGGGTCTGGAGAAACCAGGGGGCCAGGGCCCGGGCCGCCAGGGGAGCGGGGCCGCCCTGGGCCGCGTCGGCTGCTTCGAGGAGCGGCAGGGCCTGACGCAGCAGGGCCAGCAGCTCCCGCGCCGGGCCCTCGCCCTGCCGCCACTGCCGGCAGCGGCCCAGCTGGTCCTGGAGTGCCGCGCGGGCCTCGGGTCCGGCCAGGAGGGCGGCGGCGTCGGCCAGGGCCTGGCAGGGCACGGTGACCAGCACCACGCTCAGCCGGTCGCAGCGGACCCGGAAGCGCCCCGGCGGCACGAGCACCACCGACTGGCCGGCGTCTGCCGTCAGGGCCTGCCGGCGGCGACCCGCCTGCGGCCAGAGGGTCGCCTCGCCGGCGAGGGGAACCACCAGGCAGAGCCGCTCGTCGCTGGCGAGGGTGAGGCCGCCGCGGCCCAGCACCAGGGTGTGCAGCGCCAGCGGCCCCAGCCGGTGGCGTTGGTGGCGGAATAAAAGGCAGGCCTCCCCCCGCGGCCCTGTGCCCTCGGCCAGGTGCAGATCGGGGCGGAGGCGACGCCGCAGGGCCGCGACTCCCTGGACGGGCGCGGACATGGGCGGCGCGTCGGATCTGCAGGGATGTTGCTGAGGTGCACCCCTGGCCGCCCGCTGGCGTCAGGGTCCGCCGATGTCTGGTTTGGTATCCGTCGCTCGGCAGTGGGCAGGGCGCTGCGGTAGGTCTGAACCTGCCTCCCCCCTGCCGCCATGGTCGATCACCGTCGCCAAGCCCCCGCCGGCACCAGCCCCGCGCCGATCGTCACCCCCGCGGGCTCCACCATCGAACCGGAGCGGGAGGGCGGCTACCGGGTCTGCGATCGTGATCAGCACTGCTCCCATGCCGACAGCCTCTGGCAGGCCCAGCAGCTGGTGCAGTGGGCGGAGGTGCATCACCGTCCCCTGGATCAGTTCGGCCGCGACTGACGTCGGCAAAGTCCCACCCCTCCCTGGTGAGTCGTCCGTCCGGTCCTTACCCTGCGGCCACAGC
>JBIKTO010000226.1:0-5158 GCA_044348065.1 Cyanobium sp. | reverse complement strand
GGTTGATGATCGCCCGGGCCACCGCCACCCGCTGCTGCTGGCCGCCCGAGAGCTGGTTGGGGCGGTTCTCCAGCCGCTGGGCCAGCCCCACCCGGGTGAGGGCCGCCGCCGCCCGTTCGCGCCGCTCGCCCCGGGGCACCCCGGCGTAGATCATCGGCAGCATCACGTTGTCGAGGGCGCTCAGCTGGGGCAGCAGGTGGAATTGCTGGAACACGAAACCCAGCTCGCGGCTGCGCAGATCGGCCAGCTGGTCATCGTTGAGGAGTTCCACCGGCGTGCCGTTCAGGCGGTAGGTGCCGGCGGTGGGTCGATCCAGGCAGCCCAGGATGTTCATCGCCGTGCTCTTGCCCGACCCCGATGACCCCATCATCGCCAGGTAGTCCCCCCGTCGCACCGCCATCGAGAGGTCGTTGAGGGCGACCACGCGAGTGTCGCCGCGGCCGTACACCTTGATCACGTGCTCCATCTCGGCCACCACCGGTGCCGCCAGGCTGTCGCTGGACAAGGGCATGGCGGTGGCGGCGGCCTAACCCACCGCGCCGTTGAGGGCGCCGGCGGCGGCGATCGCCTGCTGCAGGATCGGCGTGCCGGCCACCGCCCCGCTGGCCCAGTCGAACAGGGGGCTGGAGAGGATGCCGCCGACGGCCGTGACCACCACGCAACCCACCAGGGCGGCCCGCAGCGGTTGCATGCCCGCCAGATTCCACTGGATGGCGGGGTAGGCCTTCACGACATCGGAAGCCTCCTGCGGCTCCTTGACCACCATCATCTTGATCACCGAGATGTAGTAATAGATCGACACCACCGAGGTGACCAGGCCCACCACCACCAGCAGGTACTGGTGGTTGGCCCAGCCGGCGAAGAAGAGGTAGATCTTGGCGAAGAAGCCCAGCATCGGCGGGATGCCGCCCAGGGAAAGCAGGCAGAGACTCAGTCCCAGGGTGATCAGCGGATCCTTCTGATACAGGCCGGCGTAATCGGCGATTCGGTCGCTGCCGGTGCGCAGGGAGAAGAGGATGATGCAGGCGAAGGCACCAAGATTCATGAACAGATAGGCTGCCATGTAGAGCACCATCGCCGCGAAGCCATCCTCGGTGCCACAGACCAGACCGATCATCACGAAGCCCGCCTGACCGATGGAGCTGTAGGCCAGCATCCGCTTCATCGAGGTCTGGGCCAGGGCCACGACGTTGCCGAGCACCATGCTCAGCACCGCCAGGACCGTGAACAGGAACTTCCACTGGCTGTCGAAGTGCTCGAAGCAGCCCACCAGGATGCGCAGGGCCAGGGCGAAGCCCGCTGCCTTGGAGCCCACGGACAGGAAGGCCACCACCGGGGTGGGCGAGCCTTCGTACACATCGGGCGTCCACTGGTGGAACGGCACCGCGGCGATTTTGAAGGCCACGGTGGCCAGCACGAACACCAGGGAGAGGGCGGTGATCGGTGAGGCGGCTGTGCGCAGGGCCAGGGCGATCGAGGCCAGGTCGGTGCCGCCACTCAGGCCATAGAGCAAGGAGGCGCCGTAGAGGAAAACAGCGGCGGCGGCCGAGCCCACCAGCAGGTATTTGAGCGCCGCCTCCGAGCTGCGGGCGTCGCGCTTCATGTAGCCCGAGAGCAGGTAGCTGGCCACCGAGAGGGTTTCCAGGGAGATGAAGATGCTCACCAGATCGGTGGAACCGCAGAGGAACATCGCCCCGAGGGTGGCGGCCAGCAGGATGGCCGCGTATTCCCCGAGCGGCGTGCCGCTGCGCTCCACGTAGCGCCAGCTCAGCAGCAGGGTGATCAGGGTGGAGGCCGCCACCACGGAACGGAAGGCCACCGCCAGATTGTCCGCCAGGAAGGAGCCGAGGAAGGAGGTTTCCAGCGAGCCGTTCCACTGCA
Source organism: Cyanobium sp. (assembly GCA_044348065.1). Taxonomy (GTDB): domain Bacteria; phylum Cyanobacteriota; class Cyanobacteriia; order PCC-6307; family Cyanobiaceae; genus Cyanobium. The sequence continues at coordinate 3,277 of JBIKTO010000226.1, read as the reverse complement.
GGGCCAGCAGCACCAGGGCGGCGCCCAGGCCGGCGTAGCAGATGGGTGGCACCCAGCGGCTGGCGGTGCGCTCACCCGCCAGATCCACCAGCAGGCAGCCCGCCAGGGCCAGGAGCACCGCCAGCTCCGGGGCGATCGCCCCGGCGTTGAGCTGCAGGTTGAGGGTGCCGGTGCTCAGGCCGGCGGCGATCGCGTCGGTGGCGACCGAGGCGGGACTGGCGGTGACGGCTCCCAGCACGGCGGTCAGGATCGCTTCTCCCACGGCAGAACCACAGTCCGGTGCGGGGACTGTAGCGGCCGTCTCCTGGCGTCGGCCGGTTGCCGCCGCCGTCGCCGCCCCACACCGCGGGGTCCGCCGGTGCGATAAAGAAGATCACGTCGTCGAGCCTGCTCGCGTGGCCCACACATTGGTGATCGTCGAGAGCCCCACCAAGGCCCGCACCATCCGCGCTTTCCTGCCGAAGGACTACCGGGTGGAGGCCTCGATGGGGCACGTGCGCGATCTGCCCAACAACGCCAGCGAGATCCCGGCGGCCCACAAGGGGGAGAAGTGGGCCAACCTCGGCGTCAACACCAGCCACAACTTCGAGCCCCTCTACGTGGTGCCGAAGGACAAGAAGAAGACGGTCAAGGAGCTCAAGGATGCCCTCAAGGGCGCCGAGCGCCTGCTGCTGGCCACGGACGAGGACCGGGAGGGGGAGAGCATCAGCTGGCACCTGCGTGAGCTGCTCGAGCCCAAGGTGCCCGTGCGCCGCATGGTGTTTCACGAGATCACCAAGGAGGCGATCCAGCGCGCCCTCGACGACACCCGCGAGCTCGATATGGAGCTGGTGCACGCCCAGGAGACGCGCCGCATCCTCGATCGCCTGGTGGGCTACACCCTCTCCCCCCTGCTCTGGAAGAAGGTGGCCTGGGGGCTCTCCGCCGGCCGGGTGCAGTCGGTGGCGGTGCGGCTGCTGGTGCAGCGGGAACGGGCCCGCCGCGCCTTCCGCAGCGGCACCTACTGGGATCTCAAGGCGAAACTGGAACAGGCGGGCGCCAGCTTCGAGGCCAAGCTCAGCCATGTGCGCGGCGAGCGGGTCGCCGGCGGTGCCGACTTCGACGAGACCACCGGGGCCCTGAAGACGGGCAGCAAGGCCCGGCTGCTCGGGGAGGAGGAGGCCCGCCAGCTGCAGGCGGCGGTGCAGAGCGGCCCCTGGCGGGTGGTGGAGGTGGAGGCCAAGCCGAGCGTGCGCAAACCGGTGCCGCCCTTCACCACCAGCACCCTGCAGCAGGAGGCCAACCGCAAGCTGCGCCTCTCGGCCCGGGAGACGATGCGCACCGCCCAGGCCCTCTACGAGCGCGGCTTCATCACCTACATGCGCACCGATTCGGTGCATCTCTCCGAGCAGGCGATCCGCGCCGCCCGCCAGTGCGTGGAAACGAAGTACGGGAAGGAGTACCTGAGCCCCGCCCCGCGGCAGTTCAGCACCAAGGCCCGCAACGCCCAGGAGGCCCACGAGGCGATCCGCCCCGCCGGCGAGGCCTTCCGCACCCCCGCCGACACCGGCCTGGATGGGCGGGATCTGGCGCTCTACGAGCTGATCTGGAAGCGCACCGTGGCCAGCCAGATGGCCGAAGCCCGGCTCACCATGCTGGCGGTCGACCTGGAGGCCGCCGCCGCCGATGCCGCCGGCCCCGCCCTGTTCCGCGCCAGCGGCAAGCGCATCGATTTCCCCGGCTTCTTCCGCGCCTACGTGGAGGGCAGCGACGATCCCGACGCCGCCCTGGAGGGGCAGGAGGTGCTGCTGCCCGCCCTGGCGGTGGGGGATGGGCCCGCCTGCCGTGGCGTGGAGGCCCTCGGTCACCAGACCCAGCCCCCGGCCCGCTACAGCGAGGCCGCCCTGGTGAAGATGCTGGAGAAGGAGGGGATCGGTCGGCCCTCCACCTACGCCTCGATCATCGGCACGATCGCCGACCGGGGGTACGCCAGCCTGCAGAACAATTCCCTGATCCCCACCTTCACCGCCTTCGCCGTCACCGCCCTGCTGGAGGAGCACTTCCCCGATCTGGTGGACACCAGCTTCACGGCGCGGATGGAGACCACCCTCGATGAGATCGCCACCGGTCGGGTGTCCTGGCTGCCCTATCTGGAGGGCTTCTACAAGGGGGAGCAGGGCCTGGAAACCCAGGTGCAGCAGCGGGAGGGCGACATCGATCCCGGCGTTTCCCGCACCGTGGAGCTCGAGGGTCTGCCCTGTGTGGTGCGCATCGGCCGCTTCGGGGCCTACCTGGAGAAGAAGCGGGTGAGCGAGGACGGGGGCGAGGAGCTGATCAAGGCCACCCTGCCCCAGGAGATCACCCCCGCCGATCTGGACGCGGAGCGGGCCGAGCTGATCCTGCGCCAGAAGTCGGAGGGGCCGGAGGCCCTCGGTGTCGACCCGGAGACCGGCGACGCCATCTACCTGCTCTTCGGGCAGTACGGGGCCTATCTGCAGCGGGGCCAGGTGAGCGAAGAGAACCCCAAGCCCAAGCGCGCCTCCCTGCCCAAGGGCCTCAAGCCGGAGGACGTGCGCCTGGAGGATGCCCTCGGCCTGCTGCGGCTGCCCCGCCAGCTCGGCGAGCATCCCGAGGGCGGTCGCATCCAGGCGGGCCTGGGCCGTTTCGGCCCCTACGTGGTGCACGACAAGGCCAAAGGGGAGAAGGACTACCGCTCCCTCAAGGCGGAGGACGACGTGCTGAGCATCGATCTGCCCCGGGCTCTGGAGCTGCTCGCCCAGCCCAAGCGCGGCCGCGGCGGTCGCACCGCCCTGCGGGACCTGGGCACGCCGGCGGGTGCCGAGGAGGCGATCCAGGTGTTTGATGGTCCCTATGGTCTCTACGTCAAGCAGGGCAAGGTGAACGCCTCCCTGCCGGAGGGCACCAGCGCCGAATCGATCAGTCTGGAGCAGGCGATCGAGCTGCTGGCGGCCAAGGCCGGCAGCGGCAAGGGCCGGGCCGGCTCCGCCCGCGGGGGCAAAACCGCAGCCAGCAAGGCCGCGGGCAGCAAAGCCCCAGCCAGCAAAGCCGCGGGCAGCAAGGCCCCGGCCACCCGCAAACCGCCCGCCACCACCAAGACCGGCCGCCTGCGGGCCAGCTCCGTGCGGGTGATCCGACCCGCGGGCGGTTGAGGCGCGCTTCGCTGCTGGCCCTGCCCCTGCTGCTGAGCGGCTGCAGCGGCACCCCCTTCGGCGAGACCCTCTCCCGCAGCTTCTCCGGCGTTCCCACGCCCGCCCCCACGCCCAGCCCCGCTGGGGCT
>JBIKTO010000227.1:0-5158 GCA_044348065.1 Cyanobium sp. | reverse complement strand
CACCTGGCAGGAGGGGCAGGCCCGCACCCTGCAGCTGCTGGCCGGCGTGGCGGCCCCAGGCATCCCCGTGCTCGGGGCGGTGGCCGCCGGTGGCCTGATCGAAACCTTCGATGACGTGCAGGAGCGGCTCGACCTGGCGCCGGTGCTGGAAACCCGGGGCCTCTTCGCCCTCACCGTCCACGGCGATTCGATGGTGGACGCCCACATCGCCGAGGGGGACGTGGTGCTGATGGAACCGGTGAGCGATCCGACCCGCCTGCGGGAGGGCACGATCGTCAGCGCCCTGGTGCCCGGCAGCGGCACCACGCTCAAGCACTTCCACCGCCAGGGCAGCCAGGTGACGCTGGCGGCCGCCAACCCCGCCTACGCCCCGATCGTGCTGCCCGCCGACCAGGTGAGCGTGCAGGGCAGGCTGGTGGCCGTCTGGCGGCAGGTCTGAAGACCGCCGGAGCGCGGGCCGGCGGCGGTGTAATCTCCACAAGCGCACGACACGGCCCCCGGGCCAACCGGACCCTCCAGCCATCCGGTGTCCGCGCCTCCCACGGGGCCATAGCTCAGCTGGTAGAGCACCTGCATGGCATGCAGGGGGTCAGCGGTTCGAGTCCGCTTGGCTCCATTTGATTCGAGGATCACCTCCAGGGTTGATCCGTTTTTCTTCTGCCATTCCGCTGGTCCCTTTCTCTCAGGTGGAGCTGGCGCGGCCGTCCGCCAGCCGCATCCCGCCCCCCAGCAGCGCCAGGGCCAGCAGGGGCATCTCTCCCCAGCGGTCGTAGGGAGTGAGGGCGGTGCGCTGGTGCAGGGTCATCACGGCGCTGGTGCTGCGCCCCGGGGGCAGCTGCTGCCGCAGGGCGCCGCGGGGATCCACCACCAGGCTGGGGCCGGTGTTGGCGGAGCTGACCAGCCAGCGGCCGGTCTCGATCGCCCGCAGCCGCGCCAGGGCCTGGAACTGCCCCTGCAACAGCAGCGGGTAGGGGTCGAGGTTGGCGCTGGCCAGCAGCCAGCGGGCACCCTCCCGGCTGGCGGCCGCCAGGGCGCTGCCATCGGAGAGCTCGTAGCAGATCGCCACCCCCACCGGCCCCGCCGGCCGGTTCAGTAGCCGCGAGGCCGGGCCGGGCTCCACCCCGCCCACCGCGGAAAGCCCGCTCCAGCGCAGCCAACCGGCCAGGGGCACCCATTCCCCCAGGGGCACCACCCGGTGCTTGTCGAGCCAGCCCACCGGTTCGCGGCTGCCGGCGGGGAAGCGCAGCAGGCTGCTGCGCAGCGCCTCCCCCTCCTGGCGGAAGCCGCCGCTCAGCACCTCCACTGGCGCCGGGGATGGCAACCCCTGGCCGTTGGCCAGGGACCCCTCCGGCAGAAGCAGGCTGGCCACGCCCCCCCGCGCGCCTTCGCCGACCGGAGGCAGCGCCAGGCTCGCCTCGGCCCGCTCCAGCTGGCGCAGCAGTCGCCCCTGGGCCTCCGGGGTGAACTTGCTGCGGGTGGGGATCGCCGGCTGGAGCACCAGCAACCGTTCCACGGGCCCGTCGCCGGGCTGAACCGCCGCCAGGGCCGCCGCCCCGCCGAGGTGACCGGCCAGCACGAGCAGCAGCGCCAGCACCAGGGAGCCGCGGCGCTCCAGCGGCGCCGCCACCGCCCGCCAGAGGGCCCAGCCGATCAGCAACTGCAGCGCGGCGACGCCGCCGGCGCCGCCCAGGGCCGCGAGCCCCGCCAGGCTCGGGTCGGCCGGCAGGGGCGCCGCGCCGAGGCCGATCCAGAACAGCGGCCCGCGGGCCAGGGTCACCTCCGCCAGCCCCCACAGCGCCGCCGCCAGCAGCGCCGTGGAGAAGCGAGTGGGATCGAGGCGGCGCACCAACCCCAGCCAGAGCGCCACCAGCAGACCCCCCAGGATCCCCACCAGCAGCCAGAGGGCCAGGCAGATGGGCAGGCTCAGGGGCCCCGGCACGCCGATCCAGTCGAGCGGATGGAGCCAGAGCAGCCAGCGGTGGCTGACCAGCACCGCCGCCAGGCCCCAGAGGAAACCGGCGGGGAGGGCGGAGCGGGAACCGGAGGGCGGAGAACCGGCCAGTCCCCAGAGGAGGGCAAGGCACGGCCAGAGCAGCGGCAACCACCCCTGGGGCGGCAGCGCCAGGCCCGCGGCGCCCCCCGCCAGCAGGGCCCCAGCGAGGGGCGGGCTCCAGCGCGGCCGCCGGTCATTGCCCATGGCCGCCACGCCGGGGAAGCGCCACTCTGGCCGTGGAGACACGCAATCACTCCCGACCATGGACCAGAGCAATCTGCTGCAGATGCTGCTCCTGCGCGGCCTCGGCACCACCTCCCTGGTGGCCGACCGCCTCCGCTATGTGAGCCAGGAGTGGGTGAGCAGCGGCCGGCTCGACCCCACCCACGCCTCCGCCCTGGTGGAGGACGTGCTGCGGGCCCTGCGGGGAGATTCGCCGGAGGTGGAACAGCAGGCCGAGCGCCAGCTCGAGCGCAACCGCGACCAGCTGCTCCAGGATCTCGGCCTGGCCCGCCAGCGGGAGGTCGATGAACTGCGCGGTCGCCTCGACCGGCTGGAGCGGCAGATGCGCCAGGGCAGCGCCCCGGTGCCCGGCCTGGGCGACAACGACCTGCCGCCGGACTGAGGCTGCCAGAATCAGCCGGTTCCCGTTCCAGGTTGATGCGCGACATCCTGATCAGCTCGGCCGTGTGTGTGGCCTGTCTGCTTGTGGCCCTGATCAGCCAGCTGGTGGCCCCCTCCTCGGTGGGTGCCGCCGCCCCGGCCCCCGCAGCGATCACCGCCCCCGCCCTGGCCCGCTCCAGCGAGGCGCCTGCCGCCGCGCCGGCGATCGCCTCTCCCCTGGAACTCGACCCCGACGACACCAACCCCACCCTCTTCACCATGGCCCCCGACAGCCCCGCGCCTGAATCCACCATCGCCGCGGGGGCCGATGCACTGGGCGCCCCCCTGCAGGCCGCACCCGAGCGGGTGACCGCCAGCGGCCTGCGCATCACCGATCTGGTGGTGGGGGAGGGCGCCGAGGCGGTGGCCGGCCAGGCCGTGGTGGTGAACTACCGCGGCACCCTCACCAACGGCCGGGAATTCGACAGCAGCTACGGCCGCGGCCCCTTCCGCTTTCCCCTCGGTGGCGGCCGGGTGATCAAGGGTTGGGATGAAGGGGTGGCCGGCATGAAGGTGGGCGGCAAGCGCAAACTGGTGATCCCCCCCGACCTGGCCTACGGCTCCCGCGGTGCCGGCGGCGTGATCCCCCCGGATGCCACCCTGATCTTCGAGGTGGAGCTCCTCGAGGTGGGCGGCTGAAACCGCTGCCGTGGGAGCGGCGGCAGCGGCCCCGGCAGGGAGACGGTCGTTAAGATGCCCCCTCGGGCCGGGCTTCACCGGTTCTCTCTTCGCACGATCCGTCGTTCCATGGCCTTCACGCTGCCCGAACTCCCCTTCGGAGCCACCGAACTTGAGCCCTTCATCACGGCCAATACCCTCGGGTTCCACCACGGCAAGCACCACGCCGCCTACGTCACCAACCTCAACAACCTGATCGCCGGCACCGATCTGGAAGGCAAGAGCCTGGAGGAGGTGATCCTGGCCGTCGCCGGCGATGCCAGCAAGGCGGGCATCTTCAACAACGCCGCCCAGGTCTGGAACCACACCTTTTACTGGCAGTCGATGAAGCCCGGCGGTGGCGGCCAGCCCAGCGGCGCCCTGCTCGAGAAGATCAACGCCGACTTCGGCAGCTTCGAGGCCTTCGTGGAGGCCTTCAAGGCCGCCGGCGCCACCCAGTTCGGCAGCGGCTGGGCCTGGCTGGTGCTTGAGAACGGCAGCCTCAAGGTGACCAAGACCGCCAACGCCGATCTCCCGTTAGCCCATGGTCAGAAGGCCCTGCTCACCATGGATGTATGGGAGCACGCCTACTACCTGGATTTCCAGAACCGTCGTCCCGATTACATCAGCACCTTCCTCGACAAGCTGGTGAACTGGGACTTCGCCGCCGCCAACCTGGCCGCCGCCTGAGCCAGCACCAACAAACGGAGGGCCAGCTCCCCTGGCCCTCCTAGGCTTGGTGATCCACCCGGGCTCTCGATGGACTTCCTGATCGACGTCCTGCTGCTGCTGGCCACCCTGGTGCTGGTTGATCGCAGCAACACCGACCGGGATGAGGTCTGGCGTCTCTGCCTGCGCATCCTGGCGGTGATGTCGGTGCTGGCGGTGATCACCAGCGACCGCGGCCTGCCCCTGGCCGTGGTTCTGCTGCTGTTCGCCCTCTGGCTGCCGGGAGCGGCCCGGATGGAGAAGGCGCTCGACCAGAGCCTCGCCCGGAGCGACGCCCATTCCCCCGCTGCGCCTCCGCGATGAACCACGACGGCCCCGACCTGATCGAGCTGATCTTTGTGGCCTTCGTGCTGGCGGGGATCTCCTACAGCCTCACCCACTGAGCGGCAGCACCGCCTCCGGCGCGATCCACATGGCATCGCCGTAGGAAAAGAAGCGGTATCCCTGATCGATCGCCTCCTGATACAGCGCCAGCAGGCGACGGCGGCCGATCAGGGCGCTCACCAGCAGCAGCAGGGAGCTGCGGGGCAGGTGGAAGTTGGTGAGCAGGCCCTCCACCACCGCGAAGCGAAAGCCCGGCTGGATCACCAGGTTCACCGGTCCGGCGTAGGGCTGCAGCTGGCCCCCGTGCAGCGCCGCCACCCCCTCCAGACTGCGCACGCTGGTGGTGCCGATGGCGATCACCCGCCCGCCCCGGGCCTTGCAGGCCCGCACCGCCTCCACCAGCGGCGCCCCCACCTCCACCCACTCGCTGTGCAACTCCAGGCCGCGCAGGTCTTCCTGCTCCACGGGCCGGAAGGTGCCCAGGCCCACGTGCAGGGTGACCGTGGCCAGCTCCACACCCCGCTCCTTCAGAGCGGCCAGCAGCTCATCGCTCAGGTGCAACCCGGCGGTGGGGGCCGCCACCGCGCCGGGCCGGGCGGCGTAGCGGGTCTGGTAGCGCTCGGCGTCGCTGGCGTCGTGCGCGTGGATGTAAGGGGGCAGGGGGATGGCGCCGTAGCGAAGCAGCAGGGGCTCGAGGCTCGCCGCGTCCCCACACTCGGGGGGAAAGGCGATCTGGCGGCCGCCGCTGGCGGGATCCTGGGCGAGCACCTGCAGCTGCAGGGGCGGCTGGTG
>JBIKTO010000225.1:0-5176 GCA_044348065.1 Cyanobium sp. | reverse complement strand
CAGCTTGTCTCCGAGGACGGCGACCGGACCGCCAGCGTCGCCGCCGGCGACTCGCTGATCATCGTGGCGGCGCCGCTGGTGGCCGGTCGCCGGCGCTGGCTGCTGGAGGACCGCAACGGCTTCCAGGGGAGCATCGCCGCCGCGGACGGGGACGGCCTGATCGAGGAGGCGGCGCGGCCGGACGACCCACTGCGCAGCGAGCTGGCGGTGCTGAAGGCGGTGGAGGACGGGGAGGAGCGCACCACGCTGGAGCTGAACACCGCCCTCAGCGGCTGGTACGACCGCCACACGGTCACCATTCACGCGAATGTGGCGCGCGCCACCCACGGCGAAACCGTGGCGGACGAGCCCCTGGGCAGCGGCGACGCCACCATCGCCAACCAGCGCTTCCGCCTCGCCCGCCCCCCCCTCACCCATATGGCCGCCGCGACGCCGAGCGGTGCCGCCTCCACGCTGGAGGTGTGGGTCGATGGCGTGCGCTGGAGCGAAGCGCCGGCGCTCCACGGCCTCGGCCCTGCGGAAGAGCGCTACATGCTCCGCCTGGACGACGACGGCACGCCCCGGGTGCTCTTCGGCGACGGGGGCAGCGGCGCCCGGCTGCCCACCGGACTGGAGAACGTGCGAGCCCGCTACCGCACCGGGATCGGCCTGGCGGGGGAGGTGGCCGCCGGCAGCCTCACCCTGCTGCAGAAGCGACCGCTCGGGATCCGGGCGGTCACGAACCCGCTGCCGGCGAGCGGAGCGGCGGACCCCGAGACCTCGGAGCAGGCGCGCTCGAATGCGCCGGTCACGGTGCTCAGCCTTGATCGCATCGTGAGCCTGAGCGACTACGAGGACTTCAGCCGCGCCTTCGCCGGCATCGGCAAGGCCCAGGCCGTCTCCCTCTGGAACGGCGAAACCCCGCTGGTGCACCTCACCGTCGGCACCGCGGCGGGCGAACCGGTGCCAGAGGCCAGCGACCTGATGAACAAGCTGCGGGCCGCGATTCAGGCCACGCGCGACCCCTCCGTGCCGGTGATCGTGCAGGGCTACCGGGAGCAGCGCTTTTCGATCGCGGCGAAGGTGCTGGTGGAGGAACGGCGCGACCGCTCGACCGTGCATGCGGCGATCATCGCCGCCCTGGAGACGGAGTTCGCCTTCCCCCGCCGCGGCTTCGGCCAGGCGGTCACCCAGGCCGAGGTGATCGCCCGGATCCAGGCGGTGGAGGGGGTGGTGGCGGTGGACCTGGATGGGCTGTACCGGGAGGGTTCACCACCGGGGGCCGCGCCCCTCCTGCTCGCCAGCGCCGCCCAGCGGCTGGGCGGCGCCTACCAGGCGGCGGAGCTGCTGCGGCTGCGGCCCGGTGGGGTCACCCTCTCGGAGATGCCGACATGAGCACCAACCTCTACGCCCTGCTCCCGGAGATCCACCGCCGACGCGATGCGGAGGTCGGCGAGCCGCTGCGCGCCCTGCTGGGGGTGATCGAGGAGGAGTTCGAGCGGCTGCACGGGGATATCGAGGGGCTGTACGACGACTGGTTCATTGAAACCTGCGCGGAGTGGGTGGTGCCGTACCTGGGGGAGCTGCTGGGGGTGCGGCCGCTGCGGCCTTCGGCGCTGGACCGGGAGGGCGGCATCGCCTACAGCCTGCGCGCCTACGTGGCCAACACGCTCGGCTACCGGCGCCGCAAGGGCACCGCGGCGGTGACGGAACAGCTGGCGCGGGACGTGACCGGCTGGCCGGCGCGCGCCGTGGAGGCTTTCGAGCTGCTGGCCGCCACCCAGCAGCTCAATCACCAGCGGCCCCGGGCGGGGGCGCTCGCCGACCTGCGGGACGGGAACGCTCTGGAGCACCTGGGCACCGCCTTCGATCCGCTGGCACGGACCGTGAATGTGCGCGCCATCGCCGACGCGGGGCGTGTGCCAGCGCCGGACGGCCGCCACAACATCCCGAACCTGGGCCTGCATCTATGGCGCCTGCAGAGCTACTGGACAGCGGCCAGCGACGCGCGACCGGCGGCGACGGCGGGCGCCTACAGCTTCGACCCCCTCGGCCGCGATCGGCCCCTCTTCCTGCGGCCCCGCAGCGAGAGCGGCCTGGCGGAGCGGCTCAGCGAAGCGAACGCACCCCTGCCCCTGCGGCGCCGCGCCCTCCACGGCGAGCTGGAGGCGCTGCGGGCGGCCCTCGCCCGGGGTGAGAGCGGGGCGGCCCTCGCCCGGGGTGAGAGCGGGGCGGCCCTTCTGCTGGATCCGGCCGAACCGGCCCTGCAGGTGGCCCTGGGTCGCGGCGCCGCGCCGGTGCCCGCCGAGCAGATCCTGGTGTGCGACCTCTCCAGCTGGCAGCGGCCGCCGGCAACCAGGACCTACCCGGACGCCAACGGCGCCCCCGTGGCGCTGCCGATCGCCGTGGCGGTGGATCCGGTGCTCGGTCGGCTGACGCTGCCCGCGACCAGCAGCGCCACGATCGTGGAGGTGAGCAGCGCCCACGGGTTCAGCGCGGATCTCGGCGGCGGCCCCTACGACCGCACGGCGGCCTACCTGCGCCGCCTGCGCGGCCCGGTGACCTGGCAGGCCGGCGTCTCCAGCCACCTGCCGGCAACGGGGCCGCTGTTCGCCAGCCTGCGGGCCGCGGTGGAGGCCTGGAACGCGCTGCCGCCGGCGCCGCACGGACGGGTCGGGGTGATCGCGCTGATGGATTCCGCAAGCTACGAGGAGACCCTCAGCGGCACCGCCACCCTCGTGATCCCGGCGGGCAGCCAGCTGCTGCTGATCGCCGCGGACTGGCCGGAAAGCGAGGATCCGAGCACGGGTCTGCCGCAGCGGCGGCTGGGGGATCTGCGGCTCGACGAACTGCGCCCCCACCTGCGGGGCACGCTGTCGGTGCGTGGCGTGGCCGGGGCGACCCATCCAACCCCCGGCGAGCTGGTGCTCAACGGGCTGTGGGTGGAGGGGAGTGTGCGGGTGCTGGCCGGCAACCTCGGCGCCCTGGCCCTCGATCACTGCACGCTGGCGCGGGGCGGCGGCGGCCTGCGGGCCAGCGCCGGCGGCGGGGCGGCCCAGAAGAATGCCCGGCTGGCGATCGCGATCGACCGCTCCATCTGCGAGGCGATCGAGCTGACGCCGACGGTGCCGCAGCTCTCGATCGCCGACAGCATCGTGGGCGACGCCGACGCCGGCGGCCTGGCGATCGAGGCCCTGGGAGCGGAGATCACGATCGAATCGGCCACGATCTTCGGGGCCACGCGGGCCCGCAGCCTCAACGGCTCGAACACGTTGTTCGACGGCGGGGTGCGGGTGGTGGAACACCAGCGCGGCTGCCTGCGCTACAGCTATGTGCGCGAGCAGCCGGGTAACGAAACGCCGCGGCGCTTCCACTGCCAGCCCGATGCGGCGATCGCCGCCCGCAGGGCCGCCTGGAAAGAAGATCCGGGGGGAGAGCTGCCGGCGGCGGAACGGGGGCGGGTGGTGGCGCGGGTGCAGCCCGGTTACACCGCCACCGACCCGGCGGCGGCGGGCTTCGCCCAGCTGCGGCGGCTGACGCCCGTGGAGCTGCGGGAAGGTGCGGAAGACGGCTCCGAGATGGGAGCATTTCGTTATCTGCAGCAACCGATCCGCACGGCCAATCTGGCGGCTAGTTTGCAGGAATATCTCCGTCTCGGACTCGAGGCTGGGGTCTTCTTCGAGTCCTGAGGCGGGGCAGACGGGATGGCCATCCGATGAAAGGCGATTTCAGCCGCAACAGCTTCGATCCGGCCAAGCGGTATACCGGGGTGCGGCTCCAACAGGGCCGGGTCCAGCTCGACGCGGACTGGAACGAACAGGTGGACATCACCGCAGAGCGGCAGCGCTCCAGCCTGCGGGATCTGGTGGGTGCGGCGGGCGGTCCGCTACCCACGCCGGGCTTCGAGGTGGTGGCCGACCCGGCTCTCCCCGCCGGGGACGTGCGCATCCTGCCGGGGCGCTATTACGTGGATGGGGTGGTGGTGGAGAACCCTGCGCCCACCACGCTGATCAGCCAGCCAGAGGGTGGCGGCACGGCGCTGCCGGACGGACGCCACCTGCTCTACCTGGATGTCTGGGAGCAGCACCTCACCTTCGTGGAGGACGAACGGATCCGCGAGGTGGCGCTCGGTGGACCGGATACGGCGACCCGCACGCGCCAGGTCTGGCAGGTGCGCTCTCTGCCGGTGGGCGATGGCTTCCACTGCCTGGCCAGCGACCCGGGCTGGGACGCTCTGGTGGCGGGCAGCAGCGGACGGATGGCGGCGCAGGCCGAGCCGCCGGCGGCGGCGGTGGATCCCTGCGTGGTGCCGGCGAGCGCGGGTTTCCGCGGCCTGCAGAACCGCCTGTACCGGGTGGAGATCCACGGGGGCGGCACGCTGGCGACCGCCACGATGAAGTGGTCGCGGGACAACGGCACGGTGCTGTTTCCGGTGGAGGAGGTGAACGTGGATGGCTCGGCGACGCGGCTGCGGCTGCGCAGCCTCGGCCGGGACGACGAGCTCTCCCTGAAGGTGGGCGATCACGTCGAGGTGCTGGACGACGACAACGAGCTCAGCGGCAGCGCCGGTCTGCTCACCCAGGTGTCCGCCATCGATGCGGACGACCGGATCGTCACCCTGGCGGCTGCCGTGGCGGGCATCGACCCGCTGCGGCACGCCAAGCTGCGCCGCTGGGATTCCGCCGGGGCGCTGAAGGTGGGACCCAAGGGTTGGATCGCCCTGGAGGACGGCCTCGAGGTGCGCTTCGAGACCGGCAGCTACCGCAGCGGCGACCACTGGCTGATCCCGGCGCGGACGATCCTCGGCAATCCCCTGCTGGTGGCTGGCAAGGGCCTCGACTGGCCGCGGCTGGGCGCTGATCCAGTGGCGCTGCCGCCGGAGGGCATCCGCCATCGCTACGCACGTCTGGCGATCGTGCGGCGCACGGGCGGCACCACCACACGCGAACACGACTGCCGCCGACCCTTTCCCGCCCTCACCGAGCTCCGGCACCTCCATTACGTGAGCGGCGATGGGCAGGAGGGGATGCCCGACCTCACTGCGGCCCCCACCGCAGCGGTGCCGCTGGCGGAACCGCTGCGGGTGGGGGTGGCGAACGGCAGCTGGGCGGTGGCCGGCGCCCGGGTGCGCTTCCGGCTCTCTCCCACCGTGCCAGGGGCCCGGCTGGTGGTGCCGGCGGGGGCGATCGTCGACCCC
>JBIKTO010000224.1:0-5216 GCA_044348065.1 Cyanobium sp. | reverse complement strand
CTGGAGGCCCTGGAAACCCTCCTGGCGGTGGGCAAGCCCCTGCTGCTCGCCCTCAACCGCAGCGACCGCTGGCCGGAGGCGGAGCTGCCCGCCCTGCTGGCGAGCATCCGCCGACGGCTGCCCGCCGCCGCCCGCGGCCTGGAGCCGATCGCCGTGGCGGCGGCGCCGCGGCAGGCGCGGCTGCTGGAGGGGGGCCGGGTGCGCAGCGAGGCCGCCCCACCCCGGGTGGAGCCCCTGCGCCAGGCCCTGATGGGCCTGCTGGCCGAGCAGGGGGAGCTGCTGATGGCCCTGAGCGCCCTGCAGGCCGCCGACCGCTTCAGCCAGGCCCTGCACCGCGACCGGCTGCACCACGGCCGCCGCCATGCCCAGGCCCTGATCGGCCGCTTCGCGGCGGCCAAGGCCACCGGCGTGGCCACCAACCCCCTGCCCCTCCTGGATCTGGCCGGTGGACTGGCCTGCGACAGCGTTCTGGTGCTGCAGCTCTGCCAGCTCTACGGCCTGCCGATGACCCGCTCCGGCGCCCGGCGGCTGCTCGGCCGGCTCTCGGGCCACAACGTCCTGCTCGGCGGCGCCCAGCTGGGTCTGCAGCTCCTGTTCGGCGGTCTGCGCCAGCTGCTGCTGCTGGCGGCGCCCTTCAGCGCCGGCCTGAGCCTGGCGCCGGCGGCGCCGGTGGCCGTGGCCCAGGCCGCCCTGGCGGTGGCCACCACCCGCCGCACCGGTCGCCTGGCGGCCGCCGAGCTGCTGCGCTCCACCGCCGCCGCCGGCCGGCCGGGCGCGCTGCTGCGTCGCCTGGCGCGGCAGGACCCGGAAACCCGCCGCTGGCTGGGCCGCTGGGCGGCCGAAGCCCACCCCGACGGGCCGGGCGCCTCCCCCTGGGCGGGGCTGCTCCCCTGAGGGGCCCCCCTTCCGCCACGGTCGCCCTGCTGGGCACCAGCGCCGACCCGCCCACCCGCGGCCACCGCGCCCTGCTGGAGGGGCTGCTTGGCCTGTTCCCGCGGGTGGCCACCTGGGCCAGCGACAACCCGCTCAAGCACCACGGCGCGCCGCTGGCGGCCCGCACCGCCCTGCTGAAGGCGCTGGTGGAGGCGATCGGCGATCCCCGCCTGGAGGTGGTGCCGGAGCTGAGCAGCCCCTGGACGGTGGAGACCCTGGCGCGGGCGCGGCGGCGCTGGCCGGAGGCGGAGCCGGTGTTTGTGGTGGGCAGCGACCTGCTGGCCCAGATCCCGCGCTGGCGGGCGGCGGACACCTGGCTGCCGGGCTGCCGCCTGGCGGTGGCGCCCCGCCGGGGCTGGCCCGTGGCGGCGGCCGACCTGGAGGCGCTGGAGCGCCGCGGCGCCCGGCTGGAGCTGCTGCCCCTGGAGGTGCCCGCCAGCGCCAGCTCGGAGCTGCGCGATCGCCTGGCCCAGGGGCCGGTTTTGGGGGAGGCCGCGGCGGCGGAGCTGCCCGCCGAGCTCTGGCCGGTGCTGCTGCAGCACAATCTCTACGGCCACAGCCGCCCCTGATCCTCCCGCCGATGCGCCTCGCCCTGGCCCAGCTCGATGCCCTGGTGGGGGATCTGGATGGCAACGCCCGCCGCATCCTGGCGGCCTGCCGCGAGGCCGCCGCCGCCGGCGCCGATCTGGTGCTCACCCCGGAGCTGTCGCTCTGGGGCTATCCGCCGCGGGATCTGCTGCTGCGGCCCGCCCTGCTGGAGCGCCAGGCGATCGCCCTCGACGGCCTGGCGGCCGCCCTGCCCGAGGGCCTGGCCCTGCTGGTGGGCCTGGCCGAGCCGTTGGCCGGCGCCGACCAGCCCCACCTGCACAACGCCCTGGCCCTGGTGGAGGGTCGCCAGTGGCGGGTGGTGGCCCGCAAGCGGCTGCTGCCCAGCTACGACGTGTTCGATGAACGCCGCTACTTCCGCCCCGGCGACAGCGCCGCGGTGCTGGAGCTGGAGCGGGGGGGGCGGCTCTGGCGCCTGGGGCTCACCATCTGCGAAGACCTGTGGGTGGAGGAAGACCTGCAGGGCCACCGGCTGGCGGGGGTGGATCCGATCGCGGCCCTGCTGGAGCACCGGATCGACCTGCTGCTCAACCTCTCGGCCTCGCCCTTCGGCCAGGGCAAGCTGGAGTTGCGCCATCGCCTGGCGGCCCGGGCCGCCGCCCGCCTGAGCGCGCCGGTGGTGTACGTGAACCAGGTGGGCGGCAACGACGAGCTGGTGTTCGACGGCGCCAGCTTCTGCGTGGATGCCAGCGGCAACCTGGCCCTGCAGCTGGCCAGCTCGGCGGCGGCCCTGGCCCTCTGGGACGTGCCCGCAAGCGGAGCCGGCGCCGGGCCCGCCACCGGGAGCACCCCGGAGCCGCCGCCACCGCCGCCGGAGCAGCTGCTGCGCGCCCTGGTGCTCGGGGTGGGTGATTACGCCCGCAAATGCGGCTTCCGCAGCGCCCTGCTCGGCCTCAGCGGCGGCATCGACTCGGCCCTGGTGGCGGTGATCGCCACCGCCGCCCTCGGCGCCCCGCAGGTGGAGGCCCTGCTGATGCCCTCCCCCTACAGCTCGGAGGGATCCCTGCGCGATGCCACCGCCCTGGCGGAACGGCTGGGCATCGGGCACCGCGTGCTGCCGATCAGCCCGCTGATGGCGGGCTTCGACACCGCCCTGAGCGGCGCGCTCGGCGAGGCGCCGGTGGGTCTGACGGCGGAGAACCTGCAATCGCGCATCCGCGGCACCCTGCTGATGGCGGTGGCCAACCAGCAGGGCCGGCTGCTGCTCTCCACCGGCAACAAATCGGAGCTGGCGGTGGGCTACTGCACCCTCTACGGCGACATGAACGGCGGCCTGGCGGTGATCGGCGATCTGTACAAGAGCACCGTCTTCGCGCTCTGCAACTGGCTCGACAGCGCCGCCGCCGCCCCGGCCCGCGCGGCCCTGGGGCTGCCGGCGGAGGGGGAGCTGATCGGCGCGGCGATCCGCGGCAAGCCCCCCAGCGCCGAGCTGCGGCCCGACCAGCGGGACAGCGATTCGCTGCCCGACTACGGCGAGCTCGATCCGATCCTCAAGCGGCTGGTGGAGGAGCTGGCCAGCCCCGAGCAGCTGGTGGCCGAGGGGGCCGACCCGGCGGTGGTGAAGCGGGTGGCCCAGCTGCTGCAGCGCGCCGAGTTCAAGCGCCGCCAGGCCGCGCCGGCCCTGAAGGTGAGCGGCCGGGCCTTCGGCAGTGGCTGGAGGATGCCGATCGCGGCGGCGGCGGAGGGCATTCTCTGAACCTGCGGCGAAACCCGGGCGCGGCGCCACTGGGCGCCTGCCTGGGAGCGGGCCGGGCTTAGGGTCAGCCCGTCAGCCTCAGCGTTTCCGGCCCATGGCAAGCACCGGCCTGGCGGCTTCCCCCGGCACCCCGCTGGCCAGCATCGGGGTGCCCACCGAGATCAAGCGCGATGAGCAGCGGGTGGCCCTCACCCCCGACGGGGTGCGGGAGCTGGTGGGCCATGGCATGGAGGTGCGGGTGCAGGCGGGGGCGGGCCAGGGGGCCGGCATCGCCGATGACGACTATCGGGCCGCCGGAGCCCGGCTGGTGAGCCGCGAGGAGGCCTGGGCCGCCCATCTGGTGGTGAAGGTGAAGGAGCCGCAGCCGGAGGAGTTCGAGTTCCTGCGCCCCGATCTGGTGCTGTTCACCTACCTGCACCTGGCCGCCTATCCGGAGGTGGGTGAGGCGCTGCTGGAGGCGGGTACCACGGCGGTGGCCTACGAAACCGTGCAGCTGGAGGACGGCAGCCTGCCCCTGCTGGCGCCGATGAGCGAGATCGCCGGCCGGCTGGCGGCCCAGGTGGGCGCCCATCTGCTGGAGCGGCCCCACGGCGGCCGGGGCATCCTGATGGGCGGCTGCACCGGTGTGCGGCCGGCCCGGGTGGTGGTGCTGGGGGCGGGCAGCGTCGGCTGGAACGCGGCCCGCATCGCCGCCGGCATGGACGCGGAGGTGGTGCTGCTCGACCGCTCGCCGGAGAAGCTGCGCCAGCTGGAGCCCGCCCGCCAGGGCCGGATGGTCACCCTGGTGAGCAGCCGCAGCCTGATCGAGCGCCTGGTGCCCGACGCCGACCTGCTGATCGGTGCCGTGCTGCTGCCCGGTGGCCGCGCCCCCACCCTGGTGTCGGACGAGCTGGTGCAGCGCATGCAGCCGGGTTCGGTGATCATCGATGTGGCGATCGACCAGGGGGGCTGCATCGCCACCAGCCGCGAAACCACCCACACCGATCCGGTGGTGACGATCCACGGCGTGCAGCACTACGCGGTGGGCAACATGCCCGGCGCCGTGCCCTTCACCTCCACCGAGGCCCTGGTGAGCGTGACGCTGCCCTACATCCTGGTGATGGCCGGCCGCGGCCTTACCGAGGCGGTCACCGACCGGCCGGAGCTGCTCTCTGGCCTGAACACGGTGAACGGGGCGGTGTGCCACCCGGGGGTGGCCAAGGCGCTGGGGGTGGCGTCGCGCCATCCGATGGCCTGCCTCCGCTAGCCCGGCGGCGGCCCTTCGGACGGCGGCTTCACGGCCGGCGGCAGGGGTTTTGCGGCGAGGCTGGCCCGGCGGCGGCGCTCCACCAGCACCAGGCCGGCCCCACCCCCGAGGGCGGCGACGGCCACCAGCCAGGGCCAGGGCGAGGCGCCTGAGCTGGCGGCGCGCTCAGGCGGACGGGAGGGGGCACCCAGGCGCGCGGGGGGCAGCGGCGGCAGGGGCGGCAGGCCGGCATTCGGCCCAGGCGGCGGCCCCGGCGGCCTTCCCGGCTCCATCCCCGGACCAGCGGGGGGCATGCCGGGCGGAGCACCGGGGGGCATCATCGGCCGCATTCCCGGCCGGAGCATCAGCGCGGGCCGCCGGCCCGGCGGAGGCATCCCCGCCCCTGGAGGCATCCCCGCCCCTGGAGCCATTCCCGCCCCGGGTGGGGGACCCGCCTCGGGCCCTGGCCCTGGCCCGGGCGCCCCCGGGGCCGGCGTGATCGGAATCCGTCCGCTGGCGGGGCCCCGCAGCCGCGGCGAACCGGGCCCCGTGGCCCCCGCCGGCCCGGGCAGGGTGAGGGGAGCGGGCCGCGCCGCGGGCGGTGGGCCCTCCGGCTGCCAGATCGGCACCGGCCCCTCCTCGCCACCGAGGCTCGATGGCACCGGCTGGGCCAGCGCGGGGGCCGGGAGCGAGAGCGGCGCCAATGCCAGCCAGGGGGAGGCCGCCAGCGCCAGCAGGCTCAGGCCGGGGGTGGAT
>JBIKTO010000222.1:0-5223 GCA_044348065.1 Cyanobium sp. | reverse complement strand
GAGCATCTTTCTCGTAGTGAACCGTTGGGCCCAGGTGCATCGGAAGCGACGGCGATCAGTTTTGATGTCTTTAATGAATTAAGCATTGATGATTTAAAGACAATTATCCAGGGTCTATTTGAGATCGCGCAAAAGCTTTCGAGGTTTTTTGATGGCGATGAAAGCGTGATGGTGATGTGCGAAAATGAGAGCGTAAGGGAAAATCGATTGAACCTGCTGCTTGTGATTAAAAATATGGCATCATTGCTTGCTGATTTTACAAAAATTCAGAATCGAAGAACCACGGCTTGATTTGCTTTGTGAGCAGCCCGTGCCATTTGGCCTCCCTTGTCGTTGCACCTGCAATCAGGGGATGGTCATGATCGCTGGTTTGCTGCATGCTTCTTGCTGGTCGAACCAGAAGCTACGCGCTGAATGCATCAGGCTTGGGGCGTCCGCTGGGCTCAGCCAGTCTGTGCCTTTTGGCGAATGGAGATCGGGCTGAGGCCGCCCAGATCACCAGCCGCAGACCTTCCATGCGACGGAATTCATGCAAGTTGTGCCTCACGGCTGAGCCGGAACTCGACAGGGATGCATGCGGCCTGGCTGTTGCCGCTCATGAACACACGACCAGGAAGGGCGTCGATCACCATTGAACAAAGATCCGCAAGGGTGTACTCGTCGTGTTGTGGGTTTCGCACTGAGGCCGAGGAGCAAGCCCGAATCGGAACCCTCCAACCAGTGGCGGCGGTGGATGTGCGGATGGGGGGCGGGTGAGCCATCAACGGCGCAGCGCAGGACGCTCCACCCGACAGCGGGGGATGGGGCTACTGAACCCCGCGGCCCGTGCTCTGCTTGATGGCCCGGTGACTTTCAGGAAAGATGACGCCTGTCGGCGCCTATTCAGGCCGCCTGCAGAAACATTAACTCCTCCTCGGCTGTTGTGTCATCTGGCGGTTCATTGATCCAGACAATGGCGGGTTGTTGCCAGCAGCGGATGGACCTTGACCACCGCCTCGGGTGCCGATCACGGGCCTGCTCATAGACCAGCGTGCGCTGGTGGCAGATGGCAGGAGCCTGGCCGCTGTGCCGCTGCTGCGGGGTGACGAACCGGATGGCGCTGTGGCGGTGCTGATGCACGTACCAGTCCACGAATGCCGCCGCCCACTGGCAGGCCTCCTCCTTGCCGGCAAAGGGCCTGCTGGGGTAGTCGGGCCGGTATTTGGCGGTGCGGAACAGCGCCTCCGAGTAGGGGTTGTCGTTCGACACCCGCGGCCTGGAGAACGAGCGCAGCACCCCCAGCTCCTCCAGCCGCACCTCCAGCGTGGCGGCACGCATGGCGGCGCCGTTGTCGGCGTGCAGGATCAGCCGCTTCTGGCGGCGCTTGCTGATCCGCTCCCGGATGCAGGCCCGGCTGATCAGATCAGCGGCCAGCGTGGCGTCCTCGCGGTCCTGGACGTCCCAGGCCACGATCTTGCGGCTCCAGACGTCCACCACCAGGTAGAGGTAGAGCCACACGCCCCGCACGCTGGTGGGCAGGTAGGTGATATCCCAGCTCCAGAGCTGATTGGGCCCGTCAGCACGCCGCCTGGGCACCGGGCGCGGTTGCTGCGGCGGCCTGGCCCGTCCGCGGCGCTGCACCTGCTGGTGGGCGTGGAGCACGCGGTAGAAGCTGCTCTCAGAGGCCACGAACTCACCCTGGTCGGCCAGGGCCGGCACGATCTGGGCTGGTGGCAGCGAGGCGTACTCCGGCTTGTTGCAGACTGCCAGGATCTGCTGCCGCTCCTCGTGGCTCAGCCGATGGGCCACGAGGCGGGCGCTGCCTTTACGGCGGTCCCCACCGTCCCCATCACCCGCGAACTGACGCCGCCAGCGCTGCAGGGTGCGCAGGCTGATGGCCATGCGCTCCGCCACCCGCGCCGCCGTGGCGCCAGCGGCCACGGCGCCATCGAGGATCTCCAGTGCCCTCCGGCGATCAGCCGCGGAGGTCAGTCCTCCTCGGCCTCTCCCCAGAGGGCCTGCATCTTTTTTGTGACCAGCAGCAGCGCCGCCGCCTCTGCCAGGGCTTTCTCCTTCTTGCGCAGCTCCTTCTGGAGCCGCTTGATCTCCCGCTGGTCCTGGGCGCGGAGCTTCTCCAGCTCCCTCTGTTCTTTCAGGGTCAGCACCGGCTTCTCGTTGGCATCCTGCGATGCCTGCCGCCAGCGCTCCACCTGCTCCGGGTAGAGGCCCCGCTCCCGGCAGTAGGCGCCCAGCTCGGTGGCGTTCAGACCGGCGGTCTCCAGCACCACCGTGAATTTGTCAGCAGCGCTCCAGCCCTCGGGGTCCTTCTGCGATGCCGGCACCACCTCCCCCTCCAGCCGCCAGCCCTTGCGCCAAGCGTAGAGAGTGGCGATGTGAATGCCTGTCTCCTCGGAAATCCTCGCCACGCTCTGACGAGCGGGCGGACTCATCCGCTTCCTGATGTCAGCTTTGACAGCCTCGCTGTAACGACGCACTGGTCATCTCCTTGAGCCCCCGGGTGATCAAAAGCACGGGCGACAACTTTCCTGACGGCGGGGGGCCCAATGGATCCAGGTCATCGCGAACGGCTCCAGGGAGCGGGCGACCGCGAGCGCCCCACGTCCACCGCCTCGAATCCGAAGGACGTGGCCAGCTCCACCTGCGCGTTGGCGCTGGGGTGATCGCCGCAGACTGGCTGGAAGATGCGGCCGCCGTAATAGCTGGTATCCGCCATGTTGTCGGCATCGATCGCTGCCGCCACGGTGGTGACCGAGGCGCCCGGGCCCAGCCTCCCCGCGGGCCGGCGAGCCGAACAGGCGCATCTCGGCAGCGGGGATCAGCTGGCGGAGGGCGCCCAAGACGTAGCGCCAACCCTGAGGCAGGATCTGATGGTTTGCCGTCCAGTCGCCAGTGGGATTGAAGCTCCAGGTGATGTCGAAGCCAGGCGAAAGCGACCACTGGCCGGTTCGATCCACAGAAAGGCAATGGTCTTGACGTGATCATCCTGGTTGCGAGCCACCAGATTGAACACCATGCGCCGGTACTGTTCTTCGAGATCGCGCATGGGCAGCTGCAATTGCCGCATCACCAGAAACGCCTGCTCGTAGCTGTAGTTGCCCGGTTCGTTGTAGTCGCAGTGGGCCAGAGCACCGAGCGACTGCATGTGCAATTTCTGGCCGGTGTTCTCGCGATCGAAGCGCCGTGTCATGAAATGCTGCCGGCCGTTCTCCTCCAACAGGCGGCAGTCGCTCATGGTGATCCCTGCGGCTCGGGCCATGCGGCTGTAGGCGAGTTCAATCAGGCCGTAGCCCTGGGGATCGTCCAGTTCCTTGTCCTTGTTGCCGCGCACGCCATCAAACTTCAACAGCCAGTGATTGAAACCGGGTGGGGCCTCCAGCTGGCCGGAGCGCACCTCGCCGTTGCTGACGTTCCAGGCGATCAAGGCCTTGGCCCTGGCCCCCCGGCGGAGGTGCCCACCCGCAGGATCGTCTGCAAGGCATCCTGCCGCTCGGGTTCCTGGAAGGACGTGGTCAGGCCCTGCTGCTGCGAAAGGATTTCGGATGCCAGGGCCACGAGTTCAGCGATCTGGATGGGCCCGTTGGTCTGGGCGCTGGCCCCCTGGGCCGGCATGAATTCCAGGGCACCCATCGCCCGCTGGCCCGTGTAGCAGAGGCGCTCCACGGCATCAAAGCTCTCCGGCGTGCGGCCCTGGCGGGCCTACCAGGCATTGATCAGATTGTTGCCGAAGCGATCCGGCAGAGAATCGGCGAGCAGGCCCGGCAGGCCACGAAACGTGCGGCGGAACAATTCCGGAAAGCTGTAGACCCGCTCCGCCAGCGGCATCATCAGGGGGGCCAGCTGAACACCGCTGGCCAGGAAGGCGGGCTCGTATTCAAAGGAGGCGACACCATTGGGCTCGCTGACGGCCACGGCACCGATGCGTGTGCCCCAGAGTTCGACGGCCGCCACGGTCATGGTCGCCCCCAGCTCCAGGCGCCGGCCGGTTTGGCAATGCGGCGGCGGCTGGCGCGCTTGCGCGTCGCCTCTGCTGCAAGAGGGCCAGGGGTGAGAGCTGGGGCTCGGGAAGCAGCAGCTCCAGCTGCTCCAGGAGATCCAGCTGCCGCAGCACCCGCAGAAAGAGCGAGAGCTGGGTGGCAGAGGCACCGGCCTCCAGGCGCTCCAGGGTGCGCTTGGAGATGCGCTGGCCCAGCTATTGGAGGAGAGCCTCGTCGCTCATCAGACGCTGGATGGGCATGGCGATGAATTCCAGTCGTCATCTTTGGCGAATTGTTGGAATCTAGCGAGTAATTTCGCCATCTCAGAAGAGTTGTGCGAGGTGGCGCTTGTTCACGAAGGCCGCCTTGGTGGCGATCCCCTGCACCCCCCCCAGGCTGAACTCCAGCAGCAGGAAGGGATCCTCCTCAGACCGCCAGAGGCGAGGCGGCCGTGGGGGCTGCGCTCAGGCATGCGGGCCTCCGGCCCCCGCTCACGATCGACGATCTCCACCAGCCCATGCCTCATCCCGCAGGCCGGGCTTGGGCCTGTTCATGGCGTTGGGGATAGGCCCTGGCATGGGCGATGGGATCGCTGGTCGCGGGCACCAGGGCCAGGTAAGCCTCGCTGGCCAGGATCTCCCGCACCGATTCGTCCAGCAGCTCCACCGAGCGGCTGTTCTCCAGCCGCTGGCGGAAAATCTCCAGCAGGCTGTGCAGATACCAGGCCGAGCCATCGAGGCCCGCATTGAACCGCTCCCACAGGGCGGGATCCCGGCGGGCGTCGAGCACCATGTCGCGGGCGTTGTGGGCCTTGTCGGCAGCGCTCACCAGCAGGGAGTCGCGGTGGGCATGGGGCAGATGGGCGATGTAACGGGTCTTGCGCAGCAACCAGGGTTCTTTCTCACCGCCACTGGCCACGGCCTCGCTGGTGTCGGTGCAGTCGGCCACGACCTGCTCCACCCGCTCCCCGAAGCGCTGGGCGATCTGCTGCTGGCTGACGCCGCAGTCTTCGATGGCGTCGTGCAGCAGGGCGGCGATCGCCAGATCCTCGTCGCCACCGTCTTCCCAGACCAGGGCACTGACGGCGATCAGGTGGGAGATGTAGGGCACGGTCTTGGCTTTGCGCCGCTGCAGGCAGTGCAGCTCTGAAGCCCAGCCGAGAGCCTCGGTATAACGCGGGCTGTGGGCTGCCGACGGGTTGGCTTCTGGCGTCATCAGGACCTTGCGGATGGGCAATTCCCCTGGCAAG
>JBIKTO010000223.1:0-5223 GCA_044348065.1 Cyanobium sp. | reverse complement strand
CGATCTGGCCAGCGTTGATGAATTCGCCACGGGCGTCAGCCTGGGCAACAACCTTGGTGAAGGCGTCGAACATTGAGGATCTCCGGGTCTCGACGAGGGGGAAGTCGGGAGGGGGGGGGGAATGGGGTAGGTCGCTGGGACCAGGCCCTGGCCTTGCCAAGGAGATCCGAGCGATCTTGGGTCAGCCGCCCTGGCTTTGCGGGCCTGGTGTTGGAAGCATTGCCCACACACGGCCCGTACCCGGACTGCGGAGGGATGCCCCTACGGCGCGATTGACGAAACCATTGTGGTGGAAAGCACAGAGCCCCGTGTCCGGCACGTAACAAACGGTCATCGCCCCAGGCCCCCCGGCCACCGCCCACAAAAAAGGGGGCACCTGGCCCCCTTGGCGATGGGTGTGGTGGCCCTGGTGATCAGCTCTCCGATTTGCGGCGGCCCTTGCGGGGAGCGGCCGCGTCAGGCTGGCCGGATGGGGCCTCGCCGCCTCCGCTCACCGCCACATCGGTGATCCTGCCGCCGAGGCGATGGACGAGACGCATGGTTTCATTCATGCGCGTGTAGGGCACCTGCATCACGCAATCGGCGCTGCGGATGAAGTCGTTGCGGGCCAGGCCCGTCACGGTGATCGTCACCTGACGGCCGCTGACGGAACTGGTGCCTCGGGTACCTGCGGAAACCTTCATGGGTTCGGTCCTGTGCGGAGGATTGTGGGGGAAGGGGGGTTCAGTTGACAGGCGTCAGGCTGGCGATGCGACCGCCCTGGCGCTGCACCTGCTGCTGCACTTTCAGCAGCTGGTCGAAGGGCACGAACAGCACCCGGTTGCTGCGCTTGTGGAGGCGGTAGTTGTTGAAGCCAGTGACCTCCACGCGGAAGGTGCGACCCTCCTCGCCGGCCCCGACCCCCTGACGGGTGACCCCATCGGCCGGAACGGCGCGGAAGGCGCTGCCCTTGGCGTTGGGGCTGACCACCGGCAGGGGCAGCTCGGCGTGAACCGCCGGATTGAGACGGGACTGGGTGCGCAGGGCGTCACCGCGCACCGAGGCACCGACGCCACGGGCTAGCTGCATGGCGTAGGAAAACTGCAGGCCCTGTTGGCCGACCGAGTAGCCGAAGGCATGGATGTAAGGCACCGTCTCCTCGCCGAAGCGCTCCTGGTACTCGGCGCTGTCGAGATAGGAATCAATCTCGGCGTCGTAGCCCTGCTCCTGGAGGATTGTGAAGTGGTGCAGCATCTCGGCCTTGTTCTGGGGGGCGCGACCCAGGAGGTGCTTGAAATTGAGCTCAATGAAGCGGTATGCGTTGCAATTCTCGAAGAATTTGGCTTTGTAGAGACCGCTCTTGGCCACCTGACGCACGAATTCACGCACGCTCAGATAGCCGCGCCTGAACAGCGATTCAGGCCCTTCAAGACGCTCGTTCGCCATCACATACTGATTGCCGAGCACCTGACGGTAGACAGCACGAATCAGAATCTGCTTGTCGTTTTCGGTAGCATTCTCCCAGTTTTCCTTGTTACGGGCACTGGCGAATCGCTCGATGCCCAGATAGGCGGCGTTGGCGAGAGTCATGGGCGAGGGCCTGAGGGGGGCGCGGGGTAGGTGAAGGGGGGGCCGACAGGAGGCCGGAGGTGCCCTGCGGAAACGTGGGGCGACCTTGGGCTGGCAGGCTGACGGAACAGCGGCGCACGGCCCACACCGCAACCTGCAAGGCGGATCCTATGGGGCTCCCCTGACCATGGCAGCCGCGCTTCACAATCGTTACAACCCCGGGGCTTGACGACCGGGGTCCTGGCCCCTGGCGGGGCGGCGCAGCGTCGATACCATCCGGCCAATTCCCCTCCTCTACCACCATGGCTGCCGACCCGCCGATCCCGGCCCTCCGCTGGCCGACCGGTGATGCCCACGGCGAGGCGCTGCCCCGTCTTGTCGACCAGTTGCACGCCCTCTCCAGGGTGGCCGAGAGCCTCACGGTGCGGCTGCTCGAACTGGAGGAACGGCTCGTGGATCAGGAAACCAGGCTGCTGCCCCTGATCGAAGCGGGGCCCGCCATCGATGCAGCGGCGCTTGAGGGAATGGATCTGCGCCTGGGGGAAACCGAGGAGCGTCTCGCCCAGCTTGAGGACCTGCTGCGAGAAGGGGATGGCCGCGACGGGCGCCGCCTGGGGGGGCAGCGCCTGGATCGATCCCTGCGGGCGCTGCCCAGGCCCCTTTCCCTGGAGGCGGCCGAGGAGCCCGACGTCGACGCCGAAACGGACCCCTTCCCGGAGGAGGGGGAGCAACCCTTCATGGATGAACGGATCGCCTGATCCCCCCTCGCCGACCCGCACTCAGCCCGCGCCGGCAGTGCTGAGCATCGTCGCCGCGGTGTAGATCACCAGGCCGGTGATCGCGAAGCCGCCGGCGGTCACCAGGCTCTGCCAGATACGGCGGGCCAGGGGCGACGGGGCGTCGGCCAGCCAGGCGGGACGGGGCCGGGAGAAGCCCGCCGAGGGACTCCAGGAGCTGCCGCGACCGGCCGGGCTGCGGCTGGCGATGGCGTCGCGCCAGTAGGCGTCGTAGCGGGGGGCCTGCTGGTTGAACGGCATCTCCCCTAGGGGGCGACCGGCCAGGCTGCGGGAGCGCTGGAAGGGCACCGTGTCGAGCCCAAAGGCGTTGAGATACTCCTCCGAATCGAGCAGGCTGTCGATCAGGCCGGGCAGGCCGCGCTGGGCGATCACGATCGAAAGGGCGATGCGTTCGCGCTCACCGTGCACCTGGCGGCCCAGCACCCGGCCGACGATCTGATCCACCATGCGGTAATTGCTGTTGCAGCGGTAGAAGTCGTCGCGGAACTTGCTGGAGAGCAGCAGGCCGCGCACGAAATCTCGCATGGTGATCTGACCGCTGCGCAGCTGGGATTCCAGCGCCGCGTCGCGGTCCACCTTGAAGGCGTGGAAGAAAATCTGGCGATACGCCTGCTCGATCAGGGCATCGACGTTGGCCGCGTTGCGGGCCTGGGGCTGGGGCAGCTGACGGGGGGTCTCGTCACCCCCCACGGTGAACGACCTGACCCGGGCGTTCTGGCTCAACGGTGGGGTGGACAGCAGGGGAAGGCTCATGGCGGCTGCGGCGAAGGGAGGTCCGAATCGGCCCGGCAGAAGGTAAGCGACATGACCCATGGCGGGGCTTTCGGCCCGGCAGCTCGCCAAGCTCCGTTACGTTTCGATCCGACAGGGAGATTCAGCCGAGGGCGGCGAGCCAGTCGGCCGGAATCTCGTCGCTGAAATCATCGGTGCGGGCGAACTCAAACGGACCAGCCAGGGATCCCCAGAGATGTTCGTGGCTGACCGGGTCATGGCCCCGGTCGATCGTGAGCATGCGGTCGGGGAAGAGCTCCAGCCGGCTCACCAGGTAAGCCGTGCGCCCCTTGCGCTCCACCAGACAGCGACAGCCGGGC
Organism: Cyanobium sp.; assembly: GCA_044348065.1. Lineage (GTDB taxonomy): Bacteria > Cyanobacteriota > Cyanobacteriia > PCC-6307 > Cyanobiaceae > Cyanobium. The sequence continues at coordinate 1,787 of JBIKTO010000223.1, read as the reverse complement.
TCCACCTCGCCGACAAAACCCTCGCCCTGCTCGCGCACCACATAGGTGCATCCTTCCAACGGGCGCAGGTCGTCCGGCTCGATGCGCTGGCGCAGAGCGCGATCCTCCACGGCGCCCCAGAAGCGTTGGTCGTCGGTGATCGCCTGGTTGTGGATCACCAGCTCTTCGCCACGGCGCTCGGGTCGCAGCACGCGGATCCGGTAAGGAGACGCTGGATCGAGGGCGTACGACTGCTCCAGCAGCAGGGAGCCGGGGGCCAGCTGGGGCAACGGGCGAAGGCGCACGAGGATATGGGCGTAGAGGGGCGGGTTGTCGAACGCCTGGGCCTGGTTGCTGAAGCCGCCGCTCAGCATCTGCAGCAGACGGGTGAGGGAACTGCTCATCGTGAAAACCTACAGACCGAGCAGGCGGATGCGGAATTCCGCCACCTGGCGCGCCATCGCCGGATCGCTGAGGGCGAAAGGGTGGTCGGCGATCCTCGCCAGGATCAGGGCCAGCTTCTCCTCCCTGCTGAGGCTGGCAGGCGGCGCTTCACCGCCATGGCCATGCCAGGCCTGATCGAAGGCGTGGGCAAAACTGTCGGCGTTGTTGAACAGGCGCTCGGAGTTGGGCTGGGGATCGGAAGCCACGGATCGCGCCTTACCTGGGGGATTCGCCGCCGAACAACCCGGCAGTACAGGGGATTCAAGGATGCCAGGACCCAGATTTGAACTGGGGACACGGCGATTTTCAGTCGCCTGCTCTACCAACTGAGCTATCCCGGCCTGTCGCCTTGGCGACTGACCCACTCTAGATCACGGACCTGCCGCCGCTCCGGCGTGCGGGCCAGGCAGAGCAGCCCCTGCACCCGCCAGCCCTCCTGCTGCAGGGCGTCGGCGGCCGCCAGGGCCGTGGCGCCGCTGGTGAGGATGTCGTCCACCAACAGCAGGGGGCGTCGACGCGCCTCCCCGGCCTGGGGCGGGCGGCGGCAGGCAAAGGAACCACGCTGATTGGCGAAGCGCAGCGCCCGACCCAGATGGTGCTGGCCCAGCACCGGATGGCGGCGCTGCAGCAGCGGAGCGGCCGCCAGTCCCAGCTGACGGCACAGGCATTGGCACAGCAGGGGGGGCAGGGGGTTGGCCTGTCGTTTCCAACTGGGGATGGGCACCAGCAACGGGCGCAGCGGCCCGCTGACCAGGGGGGGGCGAATGCCGCGCACCAGGACACGCATCAGGGCGGGCCGCGGTCGTTGCCGCAGCCCCAGCAGCGCAAGCCTCAGGCCCCCCGCATAGGAGCCGGCCGCCCACCAGGCGAGGGGAGCGGTGCCCCGGAGGCCCTGCTCGGGCAGTTCCAGTCGGCGTGCACAGGCCCCGCACAGGCCGCCACCGTTGTCGCTGCGACCACGGCAGTGGGGGCAGGCCGGCGGCAGCAACCAGTGCAGGGAAGCGCTGAGCAGGAAGGGAACGGGCACAGCGGGGGCCGCGGAACGGCCAGGGAGGACCGCTTAAGGGTTCCCCGGCAACGACCGCAGCATGGCCACCAGGGTGCGATGGGCATCCTCGCTGTCGGTGAGGATGTGATCGAACGGCACCTCGAGCACGCCGCCATCCACCTCCAGCCGCATCGCCTCGGGCACCACCGCCAGCATGCGTGCGCTGCGGGCCTCGCTCACCCCGCCGTAGTGGCGGGCGTAGGCGAGCACCGCCTCGGCATGGTCATCGTTCATGTGCTTGCAGATCCGATCGCTCACAGCGGCGGTGAGGGGGTCGGCGGCCATGGCGCAGGTGGCTGGGGTGGCACCATTCTGG
>JBIKTO010000221.1:0-5230 GCA_044348065.1 Cyanobium sp. | reverse complement strand
GCGCGCCAGCAGGGTGGGGTTGGCGATCTTGTAGCCGTTCAGATGCAGCACCGGCAGCACGGCGCCATCGCGGATCGGATTGAGAAACTTATTGATGTGCCAGGAGGTGGCCAGCGGGCCGGTCTCCGCCTCACCGTCGCCGACGCAGGCCAGGGCGATCAGATCGGGGTTGTCGAACGCGGCGCCGCAGGCGTGGGAGAGCACGTAGCCCAGCTCGCCCCCCTCGTGGATCGAGCCCGGCGTCTCCGGCGTGCAGTGGGAGCCGATGTGCCCGGGGAAGGAGAACTGCTTGAAGAAGCGCCCCATCCCCTCGGCGTCCTGGCTCTTGTCGGGGTAGATCTCGCTGTAGCTGCCATCGAGGTAGGTGGGGCCCAGCACCCCCGGCGCCCCATGGCCGGGCCCCGAGAGGTAGATCATGTCCAGGTCGTGGTGGCGGATCACCCGGTTGGCGTGGGCCCAGAGAAAGGCCTGACCCGGTGAGGAGCCCCAGTGCCCGAGCAAGCGGTTCTTGATGTGCTCCGGCCGCAGTGGCTCCCGCAGCAGCGGGTTGGCCCGCAGATAGATCATCCCCACCGCCAGGTAGTTGGCGGCGCGCCACCAGGCGTCGATCAGGGTGAGTTCCTGCTGGGGGTCCACGGGACGCGGGTGCGGGGTCACCCCCATCATGGAGAGGGGCAGCGGTTCAGAAGAACACCTTCAGGCCCAGCTCCAGGCCGTTCTGGCCCACCACGAAGGCATTCTCCGGGTCCTTGCCGTTGTTGGCGGCCAGGTGCAGGTAACGCCAGGAGAGATCCAGCTGGGTGGAGTTGCCGATGGCGTAGCCCACGCCCAGCTGGGCATTGGCGGAGAAGCTGTCGCTGCCGCTGATCCCGAAGCCGGCGGCGTCACCGCGGGCGAAGAGGCGCAGCCGCGGCGCCAGGAACACCTGGGCCTGGGTGCCGAGCAGCGGCTGCACCTGGGGCGATCCCCAGGAGCGGGCGACGGAACGCTCCTGGAAGCCGTCGAGGCTCAGGGACGAATCGATGCCCAGGCCCACATCGAGGAGGCGGATGCCGGCGTAGGGAATCACCGTCACCGTCCCGGATGGGGCCACCGCGCGTTCGCGGGCGCCGAGGCGGTAGCGCAGGGCCAGGTCGTAGATGCCCTGTTCGACGTTGATCTCGGTGCGGAAGCTGCTCGTGATCGGTCCTTCTCCCCGCACCCGCCGCGCCAGCTTGGCGGCAAGGGCGCCGCGCTCCCGCTCCACTTCGCCGGGCCGCCTGAGCCGTTCGGCCAGGCGGCTGCGGGCCGCGTTCTTCAGGCGCTCCCGGCCGCGCAGCGCCTCCAGGCCGCTGAGGATCCGACCATCGCCGAGCCGGATCCTGTCGCGCGAGCGCTCGATCGCCGGCTGATGGTTCAGGCTCACGTAGCTGATGTCGGTGAGCAGACCGAGTCGGCCGTGCTCCACGCTGCCGCGGAAGGAGAAGGTTCCGGTGAGCACCTGCAGCAGCTGGCCGAGGCTGAGGTTGGATTCCGCCGTGAACCCCTGGATCGTCGTCTGATTGGTGGTACGCAGCGGCAGGAAGCCGTAGAGCTCAACGGTGCCAGCCCACGGGGAGGGTGCGGCGACGGGGCGCGGGCTCGGCGGCGCTTCGCTGAGGAGCGCCTCCTGATCGGCGGAACGCAGAAAACGCTGTCGCTCCTGGGGCTCAAGGAGCAGGGGCTCGACCGATTCAGCGGCCAGCGCCGGCGGAAGCGGATTCAGGGCGAGGCCCAGCAGGGGCAGCAGGGCCGCGCGCGCGTTGCGGCGGGCGCGCGGCCGCGGAGGGCCAGCCATGGATGATCCCGATCAGGTTCGCCGGAACCTAAGGGAAACCCGCCCGTCTCGCCAGCGTGCCGGCAGCCGGGAAGGGTCAACCTGCGTCGTCGCCGGGGGGCGCGGCCGGGGCGGTGCGCAGCAGCCGCCCATCCAGCAGCCACAGGCCCACCAGGGTGGTGAAGGTCACCATCAGCACCAGGGCGGCGAACTGCACCGGATCGATCAGCCTGGCTGTGAGGGCGGTGGTGGCGAACACCAGGCCGGGCAGACCGCGGGGCATGAGGCCGAAGACCACCAGCCAGCGATCGATGCCCGCGGCCCGATCAGCGGCGCGGATCGCCAGGGCACAGGCGAGCTTGCTGAGCACCGCCAGAACGATCAGCACCGCCGCCAGCCGCCAGGCCCGCGGCTCCAGCAGGGTGGCGGCGGAGAGTCGCAGGCCCACCGAGAGGAAATAGAGGGGCAGAAACACCTCCGAAAGCAGGGCCAGCACGCGCGAGATCTCGCTGTCCCGCGGCCGCAGCCTGGCGAGCAGCACCCCCCCCCAGAGGGCCCCCAGCAGGCTGGTGAGCCCGCTGGCCTCCCCCAGCCAGGCGCTGCCGATCAGCAGCATCAGGATCGCCAGCGGGTCCTGGGGAGCGGGCCGTCCGCTGCGGGCCCAGCGGTCGACCAGCCCGTAGGAGAGCGCCGCCGCCGCCAGGGCCAGCACCAACCCCAGGGGGCCGAAGCCCGCCGCCCCCAGCCGCCTGCCAGCCAGGGCGGTGGAAAGGGTGAGCAGGCCGATCGCCGGCAGGTCATCCAACACCGAAACACCCACCAACAACCGGCCGGTGGGGGTGCGCAACGCCCGCCGCTGGGACAGCACCCGCAGGGTGACCCCGGTGCCGGTGGCACTCAGCACCGCGAGGCAGAGCAGGGTGGGGGCGATCTCCAGACCGAACCAGGCCCGCAGGGGCCAGAAGGCCAGCAGGGGGGCCAGGAAGCTGAAGGCCACCGTGCGCAGCACCGTTCCCGGCCGCGAGGTGAGCAGATCCCCGCGCACCTCCAGCCCCACCTGAAAGAACAGCGTCAGCACCCCGAGCTCCATCAGGCCGCTCAGGGGCTCCACGGTCTTGAAGGGGACCAGGGTGTTGCCGAGCACAAACCCCACCGCCATCTCCAGAACGATCGCCGGCACCGCCCAGCGCTGCAGCGGCCCGGTGCTCAGCCGCGCCACCACCAGACCGATGAGCAGGATCAGCAGGGTGGTGAGCAGGCTGGGGGAGGCCATCAGGCCGTGGCGGGTGAGGTCTCCAGGTCCAGCAGGCTCTCCGCCGCCTGGACGGAGACCTGATAGCGCATCTCGGAGCCCACGCCGGTGCCCCGATAACTGCCGCTCACCGCCGCCGCCAGCCCGTGGTCGGGAGCGGCGGCCAGGGTGACATGGCCATCGGCCACCGCCAGGCCCAGGCTGGGGTCGTAGGGCCGCCAGCCGCCGCCGCTCAGATACACCTCGGCCCAGGCATGCAGTTCATGCTCCGTCACCTCCTCCGGGTGATGCATCGAGTAGCCGCTGACGAAGCGGGCGGCCAACCCCTGGCTGCGGCAGGCGGCCACGTAGAGCATGGCGGTGTCGCGGCAGGCGCCGCTGCGGCCGGCCAGGGTCTCCTCGGGAGCCAGCGGCGCCCCATCCAGGCGGCCGATGTGGTGGAAGCCATGGTGGATCCGGTCGGCCAGATGCATCAGGAAGGCGGTGCTCGATCCCTCCACCTCCGCCGCCAGACCCGCCGCCCAGCTCCGCACCGAGGCGTGGATCTCACCGCCCAGGCAGGGGGCCAGGGAGCGGCTCTCCTGGGGGGAGTAGCGCACGGGCAGGCGGGTGGCCGCCGGGTCGGTCACGATCCAGTCGAAGGGGTTGGCGCGCAGGGTTTCCACCACCAGCTCCAGCTCGATGGTGAGGGAATCGCGACTGTGGTCGAACCAGACCACCTCGGCGGCGTTGCCATCGGCCTCCAGCACCCGGCTGAGGCCGGCCGGTGGATCCTGCAGGCGGATCTCGCGGCGCAGGAGCCGCTGGCTGGCGTCCTGACGGGGCGTGAGCCGCAGCACCATCGGCTCCAGGAACACCGGCCGTTCGTAGCGGTAGGCCAGCCGATGGCGGATGTGGAAATGCATGCTCAGCCGAGGGCCTCGCGCACGCTGGCCTCGAAGCCCGGCTCCAGCTCGAAGCTGCGCAGCGCTTCGGCGCCCAGATCCTCCACCAGGGGGAAGCAGCGCAGCTCGAACCAGGCCTGGAACATGGCGAAGTCGCGGGGCTTGGGCCACAGCTCCCGATCACGGCACCAGAGATCGAGCTCGGCCTCGAAGATCGCGGGCCAGCGCTCCTCCAGCCGCTGCCGGAGCTCCTGCTCGTCATCCCAGGTGGGCAGGAGGTAAAGGCTCTGTTCGTCGCCCAGGCCCTCCATGTCCTCGCGGGTCCAGAAGGGGCGGCTCCAATCCAGCATCGGGCGACGGGGCGCCACCGAGAGGGCGCATCGGTTGACCACGGCCATGACAAAGGCTGGCGGCAGGGACACGGGGCATCCTTTCGACCGTAGCTCCGCCCCCCCCTGGCCCCCCAGAGCTTCAGGGTCGGCCACTCAGGAAGGGTCAGACCGGCCGCCGCTGCTGGCGGGGGGTTGGGGATCTATCTACGGTGCTCCCATGACCGCCATCGCCGATCCCGGCGCCGCCGGCACCCCCGGCACCCCGCCGCGCCAACGGCCGCTGCGGCGCCTTGCCGCCATCGGCCTGGGGATCTCCGCCGGCTGGTTCGCCACCACCGCCCTGCCACCGGTGTACGCCGCCGTGCTCACCTCCCTGCTGCTGGCGGGCGGCGCCTCCCTGGCGGGCGGCCCGCACCTCTCCCGGCAGCGCTTCTGGCTGCTGATCGGCGCCGCCGTCGGCGGGGTGCTCGGCACCGCCCAGACCCTGGCTGAGAAGGCCCACGAGATCGCGCCGGCCGCCCACCTGCCGGTGCGCCTGCTCACCGTGGCGATGCTGGCGCTGGCCGGATCCGTGGCGGGGTTCTGCCTCGGCCGCGACGCCCAGCGCGCCGATCGCCGCCATCCCCGCGACCTGCTGCGCTCCGCCAGCGCCCTCACCACCGGCCTGTTCGCCCTGCTGGTCACCCTCACCTTCCTGCACCAGGGGCTGGAGGGGGCCCGCTCCTTCTCCAGCCGCCTGAGCACCACCCTCACGATCACCGTCACCGCGGTGGTGGTGCCGGGCTGGCTGAGCCAGCAGTGGCGGGCCCGCGCCAACGCCCTTCCCCCCCTGGGCGGCGGCCGGCGATGAGCGATCCGGTGCGCCTCGTGGAGGAGCTGCTGATGCCCCTGGCCACCGCCACACGGCTGCTGCTGGAGAGCCTCTCGGTGCTCACGGTGCTGTATGGACTGCTGACCACCGCGGGCC
>JBIKTO010000013.1:0-14791 GCA_044348065.1 Cyanobium sp. | reverse complement strand
ATGACGTTGTTGCTGACCACCACATCGCTGTTCACGCCGCCGGGCATGTTGAGCGCGTCGGCGTTGTCGGTGCTGACGAGCAGTTGGTTGGCGTCGACCACGAACGATCCGCCGCTCCCGCCCACGTAGACGGCGCCGACCCCGCGGGCGTCACTGAGGGCGCTGTAGCCGCTGCCGGCCTGCACGCGGCTGTTGAGCAGGGAGCCACCGCCATCGAGGAGGCGCACGAAGCCGGAACCGGCGAAACCGCCCTGGGCGCCGAAGGCCTCAATGACGCTGTTGCGAACGCTGGCACCGCCGCTGATGTCGGCGTTGATGCCGGACCAGTTGCTGAAGGTGGTGCTGCTCAGCGCCACCGAATCGGCAGGGCGGCTGAGCAGGAAGCCATCCAGCACGGCACCGGCGCTGAGGACCACCTTGCCCTGCAGAATCGATTCGCCGAGGCGGGAGGGCGTGGTGCCGCTGCCGGCATTGCGGCCGGCGTTCGCCCCCTGCACGGTGATCGCCTTGCCGATCGTGAGCGATTCCGGGTAGCTGCCGGCGGCCACCAGCACCGTGTCGCCGGGCGCGGCCGCGTTGACGGCGTCCTGAACGGTGGCGTAGGCCTGGCCGGGTCCCACGTTGAGGGTGGCGAGCCGTTGGCGCCAGGCGGACAGCGCGGCCGGCCGGAACGGCAGGATGGCGTTGCGGGGCTGAAGCTGCCAGGAAGCGCCCAGCGCGGCATGGCCCACGGGGGCGACCGAATCCGCCACCTCGGCGCCGCAGGCCGCCACCAGGGCGGCACGCAGACGGGGATCGGCGCCGCTGTGGCAGCTGTAGAGATCGATGGCGGCGGGCGCCAGGGCGGCCCACTCCGAGGCCCGGGCGCCCACGGCGGCGGGGTGGAGGGCTTGGCGGCCGATGGCCACCCGCCCGGGCGATCCATGGGCCACGATCGCCACACGCAGGGGGGAGTGCTGCGCGAGCGGGGAGGCATCGAGGCAGGCCCGGAGCAGCTCCAGGGCGTCCTGATCGCGACGCACCACCACCGCCTGCCAGCCGGCTTCCAGGCCTTCCAGCAGGGTGTTCAGCCCTGGGAGGCCGGAATCCACGAGCACCACCTGGAGGGCGGCGGCACTGGCCGGTGGGCTGCCCATGGGCCCGGATCGAACGCCTGCCCTGAACTTAGGGGCGCGAGATGACCGAAGAGGGCTGCTGAGCAGGGAAACGCATTGCCTCATCGGCTGTCGCTGCATGGGCGCGCTGGCCTCAGGGAGGGGATTCCTGTTCGTTCAGGTGGGTTTCCAATAGCCGGATCACCAGCTCGGTGAGGGTGATGTCAGCGTCGAGGCAGTGACGCTTGGCGCGGTAGTGGAGCGAGGCCGGCAGAAGCACGGAGAGTTTTTTGAGTTCCCCTGCCTGGGGGTTTCCTGGAGGACTCGAGAGGGAGACGTGCACCTAAGAGAAGAAGGGGGTAGCGCATCTTCGCAAAAAATGCTCTGAATTGCCTAAGATGGGCCGATTACGTAAAAACTCCCAGACCCTCCAGCCACGCCCGCCGGCCCAGCCAGGACTGAACCGTGGCCCCCGGATCGGCGGTGAGGCGGCGCCCGAGGCGCTCCAGGCCACGGGTGAGGGCGGGGAGGGGATCGACCTCAGGCTCGCGTCGCAGCGATTCCTCCAGCAGGGTTTCCGGCAGGGAGAGGCCCACAGCGGTGCCGATGGCGGGAGCGGCGCGATAGGCGTAGGGACGCCCGAGGCATTGCAGGCGATGCAGCGTGGTGTTGACCCGTTCGCATCCCGCCACGGCGGCGGCGCCGGCGGCTCCGCGGTCGAGACCAACCCGGCCGGCGTGAAGAAGCAGTGAGAGGGCCTGCGCCAGCGCGCCGAGGTTGAGGGAGTGGCGTTGCTGGAGGTTGGAGAAGCTCTGGGGCCCTTCGGCCAGGCTGGCCTCGAGGGCGCTGTAGAGCTCGGCGCGGCCGTTGATGCGCCCGAAGCTGGACTCGAAGTTGTAGGCCTCCTGGGCCGGCGCCTCCTGGAGACGGAAGCGCACGGGGGAGAACTGCTCCGCCAGTTCGCCGGCGGTGAGGCCGTCCCGGCCACGGCAGAACAGATCACGGCGGAACGACTGATGGATGGCCAGATCGAGCCGCAGGGCCCGCAGGGTGGGATCGGCCTCCTCCTGCACCACCTCCCGCAGGCCGGCGGGCAGCAGCGCCAGGAAGTTCTCGGGCAGGGAGGCGCTGGCGAGGTGGCGCAGTTTCTCAGCGCCGGCGATCGCGTGCAGATCGGGGGCGGAGAGGGGCTGCCAGCCTTCGTTGATGTATTCCTGCACCAGGTAAGCGTTGTCGTGCCTGGCCAGGCCCTCCAGACGGCCGCGCAGGCCCGGCAGCAGCTGGCCGAGGGGCAGGGGCGCTTCTGCGGGCCCGAGCAGGCGGGAGAGAACGGCCGCCGACTGACGCACGGCTTCGGCGGCATCGGCCGCACCCTGGCCCCGCCGCTGCGCCTCGTGCCAGGCCAGCTGCTGCAGCGGCACGGCGGCCAGCCAGCCGGGCAGGGTGTTGTAGGAGCAGTAGAAGAGGCCGCCGGGCCGGAGGCTGGCGGCGGCGAGGCGAAACAGGGCGGCGCGCACCGGCGGTGTGATCCAGGTGGCGATGCCGTGGGCCACGGCGTAGTGATGCACGCCGGCCAGGGAGCCGGGAGAGTCCGCCAGGTGAAGAAAATCGGCCTCGAGGAAACGCACGTTGGTGAGGCCCAGCGCCGTCGCCAGCCGCTGGCTGTGGGCGATGTGGTCGGGCTGGAAATCAATGCCCGTGAACTGGCCCTCCGGATAGGCGGCGGCCAGCAGACAGAGGCCCAGGCCCATGCCGGAGCCGAGCTCGAGGTAGGAGAACGGCGAACCATCAGCGCTGCGCGGCGCGGGTTGCCCTTCCAGCCGGGCGGCCCAGTCGAGCCAGCCGGGCGCCAGCTCGCGGTAGAAGCCGCAGGTGTAGGGAACGTCGGTGTGATAGCCGTGCTGCCAGCTCATCGGGGGTTGGGGTGCGCAGGAAGGAGGAGAGGGACCACTGGAGGAGGGAAAGGGGGTCAGCTGTCGGGAAGCCAGAACATGCTGCTGCCGGATTTCTTGCAGCCCACGGCCGCCTTGGAGAAGAGCGAGATGCCATCCCAGGTGATCGTGCGGGAGTTGGCGAGCAGCACGAAGTCGCGGATCAGCTCGAGGTTCAGATCCACTTTGCTGATCGATTGCTCCTGAAGGGCTTGGGCACTGAGCTTGTGGGTGCCCGATTCCTCCAACATGTGATTAAAGGTGGGCACGGTCAGGCATTCACCGAAGCGTTCCTGCCAGCGATCTGCCAGCTGTCTGGAATCGCTCACCACCAGCAGCGGCAGCGGATCCATGCTGCTGACTAATCCGGAATAGGCGGTATGGATGCGGTCGAAATAGGTGGCTTCATCAGGCCAGGTGGTTTCGATTTCATCGGCGAGTTTCTTGAGGGGAACATGACCACCAGCCCATGTTTTGCTACCGCCGCGCAAGTGAATGGCATCGTACTGAAAGCGTCGAAGGTGGGGGTGCTCTGCCAGCATCTTGAGCAGGTTGTGTTCCGTCCAACGGCTCAGCTGGATGTGTCGGACGTCAACGTAGTGGCACAGACGGCGAAACACACCTGGCAGTACGACAATATCAGCATCAAAGTCTGGACGCTTCCATTCGAGGATGTCGGAAATGGTTTGATTGTGAATTTCGTGCCCCTCTTCGGGCGTATGGCTGAAGATCGGTTGATAGATCCAGTTCTGGTATTTCCAGTCTACAAGTTTGTGCTTCCAGGTGCTGGGGACGACCGAAAGATGATGCTTATACGCCTCGTAGTACTGGCTAAACTCGCTCAAGCCAAAGGTGGACACTCCTTGCAGCTGAAAGAAGTCGGCAAAGCCAAAACGTTCAGGATCATGGGTCCAATCAGTGTCGCGCCAATCGACAACCAGGATTCGCTCGGTGTTGATGGCATAGCGAATCGCCTGCAGGAGGCACTGCAGGCGATCACCAAAACCCTGAACTCCTTTGAGAATGGCAAAGCGCATGGCGGGCAATAATCAACCGGCGGGGCTGGGGGAGGCGGCCATCCGTCTGCGGATGAGCTCGATAGCCTTGTGAATCTGGGGGATGGCAAAGCCAAGCTTTTCAATCCTGGTCAACCGCTCCAGAGATGCGGCCGGGGAATAAAAGCTGGAGTAACTGGCGCTGCGATTCAAGGCCTCTAGAATCGAGGCGGTAACAAAATTACCAATCGCCTCAGTCTTCACAGCCAGAGGCTCGTAACGGCAGCAGGGCAGCAGGAAGGGTTCCGAAACGTCAATCGAGTTGCTGGCTTGGATCCGGCGCATCAGTTCCGCGAGAGCTTCCACCGCAACGGCACGCTGGCCAAAATCGAGCGCCACTCGCGCCAGAGAAGCCAGACGCAGGCCCGAGGGCTGCTGGCGGCAGAGGTCGTGGAGCACGGTGTAACTGGTGCTCAAGGCCCGCAGTCTGGACGAGGCCGGGGCGGTGCAGTTCCGGCTGCGGCTGTAGGCATGCAGGCTGCCCCACAGACGTCGCTCGAAATCGCCGGAGCGTTGCTGCTGTTGCCATTGTCTGGTCAGCAGTCGGGTGTAGGGCAGGGGGTGCAGAAACAGATGCTCCACGGAGAGCTGCTCCTCCGGCAGGCTGTCGCGGATCTTCGCCTCGCTGACGTTGTCGTGGTCGTCGGGCTCGACGAGCAGGCCGCTCTGCAGCAGGATCGATCGTGAGCTGGGGAAGCAGGCGAACAGATTGAGCAGGTAGCTGTCGATCATTTCGCCTGGCTGCAGGGGCACCAAAACCGGCAGGCCTGGCACCAGGCGGAGGATGGAGCAACCGAGAGATCGGAATTGCTCGATCAGGCCAAGATTCACGGCACTGCCGGCCTTCACCTCAAATTGGATCAGCGGCTGCTGTTGCGCGAAGAACTGCTTGGCTCCGGTGAGGATCGCGGCCTCCTGCCCTTCAGCATCCATTTTGATGAACTGCACGGGCATGGGGATGGCACCGTCGTGCAGCAATTGATCGAGGCTGCTGATCGCCACGGCTTCGGTGCTTTCACCGGCGGCCAGGCTTCTCGGCAGGTCGGTCAGGGCATTGAGCTCGGAATGGCCGTTGAGCAGCAGCAGCCCTTGGCGCGGTTGATCGGAAAGGGCCAGTTGATGCACCGTGACGCATTTGCTGTGTCCATTGGCCGCTACGGTCTTTCGAAGCGCCTCGGCGGTGGTGGCTGAGGGTTCAAAAGCCAGCACACGGCCCTCAGGCTGAACGGCTGCCGCCAGGGTGGCGGTATAGATCCCGTAATTGGCGCCGATGTCGAGGGCGATGTCGCCCGGGCGGAGAAGGCGAGAGAGGAACGGCCGTTCGTCCTCGAACCAGTCGCCCTGCTCCGCCAGAACGTAAGGGGTGATCAGCTGGATCTGGTCCGGCACCACCACCTGCAGTCCGTCCGAGAGCGGCAGGGCCACCAGCGGAGATGACACCTCCTTGTGGCCTGCAGCCCCCTGCGGCGCCGCAGCCGCTGACGACTCACGCTGCAGCCACTGGGGAAACTCCTGGCTGAGGCTGGTGGCCTGGCGCTGATCAATCTCGGCGAGCACGCGCTGGGCGAGATCCTGAGAGCCGTAGAACGCCGAAGCAATATAGGCTAGTTTTCTTAATTGAAGGATCGAAATATCTGCCAGGTATCGGAGGTCACGAACATAGATGGCATCCCCCCAGAGTGTCTGGCTACCGGTAAAAGCAGACTTGTCTGCCTTGGGGGTGGATCGGTAGGGGCGCCCGGCGAGATAACTGAATTTATGGAAGCTGAAGCCTTGAGCGCGCAGAAAGCTATCAACATCGGCAAACAGAGGCTGATCGCGATAGATCTCCACAAATTCCACCTCGGTCTGCACCACGCTCACCCCGGCCAGGGTCTGGGTGGCGTGCTGCAGCACGGAAAGTTCGGCACCCTGGATGTCGAGCTTGAGGAAGTCGGCGTCGCGCGCGGCGTCGATGTCATCCAGCCGCACCGTGGCCAGGGGCTGGATCTGTTCCACCAGGCAGAGCTCGGCGAGCTGGTGAAACATCCCCATCGTGTCCAGATTCGGCTCCAGCAGGGAGGAGGTCATGCCGGTGTTGGTGACATGCAGGCGCTGCGGGCCGCCATCGCCGATCGCCAGGGGCAGAAAGGTCATGCCGTCGCCGGCCCGCTCGATGAGCTTGGCGCATTCCGCTTCGATCGGCTCCAAGCCCAGCACTCGGGTGCACCCCTCAGCCACCAGGGTGGTCCAGACATCAACGCCCTCCAACGCCATGGCGCCGATGTCGACGCAGGCGATCGGATCCTGCAGGCCCAGCCAGTCGAACAGGCGGCGAGCTGAAGAGGTGGGCATCAGCGGGCATCCGAGTGCTGGATCAGCAGAACGAGTAAGGCTGAAGCGGCACTGGCGGAAGGGGCCGCGGGCCGTTTGCAAAACTTCATCATCAGCATCTCCTCATCGGGATGGCAGCGCATCGGTTGTTTGACATCCGGTAACCCACCGCGATGCGGGCATCGCCAGGTGGGATCGAGCCGGGGCCCCTTCAGGATGCCCCTGGCTGATTGGACTGCCAACCCGGGGCAGGACGGCATGCCAGCAACCCGTCAATGCAGTTTGCCGCTTCACTGTTCCACCGTGTCGCTGCCATCCCTTGATCCCCCTTGGCGCCAGCGTGCAGAATCCTCATATGTCCCCCGGTCTGGGGGTCAGCCAATGTCTTGGCTACTTCCATAGCCCTCTGATCTCCCCCACGACCTATGCCCACCACAAGCTCAGCCATTGCCGAAAATGACGTTGACTTAGTTGTTGGCGACAGCGGCATCGGCACTGCCACCGCCAGCGCGACGGCCACGGCCGAAGCCACCACTGTCGATGGTTCTGCCACAGGTTCCGCCTCCGTCACCAACGCGGTCGGCCTGCTTGATTCCACCCTCACAACCGGGGCCGATGCCACCTACGTGGTGAACGCCACCGGTTTGGCCGATGCCACGGGGATCAACGTTGGCCTGGCCGTTACGGACATCGCTCAGGCCAGCGCAACGATTACAGGAGATGCCGGCGGCATCATCGATGGTTTGGGCACTGGCACAGCCCCGAATTACACCAACACCGAAATCACGATCGGCGATGCCGCCAACCTCAGTGTTGTAGTTGGCAACACGGCCGATGCCAGTGCCACCTCCGTGCTTGGCGATGCCAGCGGCACAGCCTCCATCCTCGAGTCCGTCGGCCTCCAGAACATCGGCGTGTCCGTGGGCGGCAGCGCCTCCCTCGGCGTGAATGTGGATGCCGACGCCAGTGCCGCAGCGGTCACGGTCGGCGATCCGGCGACTCCAACGAACTCAGATGCCACGGCTGGCGCAGAAATCACCAGTGCCATCGGCGTCGACGGAATCGGCAACGGCTCCAATTTCACCTTTGGTGACAACGCCACCCTGAATGTGTCCGCTGGTTCCACCAGCGACCGGGTCACGATCAGTGCCGATGCCACCACCTCCACCGGCACCGGTTCCGCCACCGCCACATTGGGCACGTTGGCGGGCGTCTTTGATGGAACCGCTGACGCGGTAGCCGGCAACCTCAAAGTCGGCAACGACGCCAGCATCACATCCCTGGCTTTCGGCGCTGTGGAGGCTACGGCCACCTCCGTCACCGGGCTTGCTGATGCCCAGGCGACCACCACCGATCTGGCCGGTATCAACATCGACGGCGCCATCACCCTGGGTGATGCTGGCAAGCTTCAGACCCAATCGGGTCTCACCAGTGATGTCACGGCGACCACCGTCAACGGCGCAGCCGATGCGGACAACACCGTCTCCACCGCCACCGGCCTGACGGCTGCCACCGTGACAGTGGGCAACGATGCCCTCAACACCGGCGGCTTTGGCATCCTCGGCCGCACCGATGTCGATCTGACCACCACGGCTGTCAGCAGCGGCGCGGACGCAGCGGCTGATGCAACCACCGCCTCGGGCACGATCACGGCCGCCACAGGCATCAACGTCACAACCAGTCTTGCTGTCGGTGATAGCAGCACCATTGCTGGTGTTTCTGACCTCACCTCGGCATCCACAGCCACCTCGGTTGACGGCGTCACGTCCGCCGATGTGAATGTTGGAAGTGGAACGGCTGTAGGAGCTGCCGGTGTTTCTGTAAACGCCCTGTCCCTCGGGGGAGATTCCACCATTCTCGCCCAGGGTGCCGCCAACCTTGACGCCACAGCCACTAACGTGGGCAACGGCACGGAGAATGCCACCGCCACGGCAAGCATTCTCACCAGTCAGATTGCTGGTTTCACCTCCTCCGGCACCGGTGCCATCGGAGATTCGGGCACCCTCACCGCCAGCGCCAGCTTGACAGCAGACGCTGCGGCCAATTCGGTTGCAGGCGTTGCCTCGGCGAGCGTGGGTGATGGAACCGGCGATACGGTTCTTGGTGCTGATTTTGGCACCGCTTTCACGATCGGCGAAACCGGCAAGGTCACGGGCACCGCATTCACTGACGCCAGCGCCACCGCCGTCAGCGTTGCCCCCGCTGCGGGAACCGGATCGGCCGTCGCCTCTGTCAATCAGGAGCTCTCCACCGGTGTCATCGCGGACGCAGCCTTCACCATCGGTGCGAACGGCACGCTGACCGCGACCTCCACCTCCACCCTGGACGCTTCCGCGACCACGGTCAACGGTGATTCGAAGGCCACGGTTCAATCAGATTCGGCCTTCGGTCTCGATGGCAGCGGCACCGCCACCATCGGCAATGCCGGTGTGGTTGATGCCCGGGCCCAACTGGTCAACACCGCCACCGCGGCGGCAACCGACGCCGGTGCTGGTAGCAGCGTGTCGGCAACCATCAACAACGACGCTGTCAGTGGCATCAGCCTCACGGGCGATGTGATTGTTGGCAACGGGGCTTCCATTAACGCCCTAGCCACCAGCAGCCAAACGGCCACAGCTTCCGCGATCGGTGATCCTGGCGGATCCGATGGTTCGGCCAGCGCAACGGCGGGTTCTGGCGATGTGATCACGGGTGTTGACAACACCAACCTCACCATCGGTGGAACCGCGTCGAAGCTGAGCGCTACGGCAACCCTGGTCGCCGATGCCACCGCGTCCAACGTGAGCGGTGACAGCACCGCGAATGCGGGCCAGGCTTCCGACGTCACAGGTTCCATTGGCTCCACTCTCGATGTGGGGGCGGATGTGAATCTGCCGACGTTCAGCGCCACCAGTAACCTTTCGGCCACGGCCACTTCCGTCAGCGATGGTGTAGCGGCCTATTCAGGTGGCACTGCCGCTGGCGCTGGAGCCACCGTCACGGGTGTGGAAACCGGTGTGATCGACATCGGTGGCAGCATCACCAGCGGCTCCGCCGTCGGCACCCTGTCCGGCCTTGCCAATTCCACGGTGGAGGCGGTTGCCACCACCAGCGGCAGCCAAACTGCCGTCGACACGGCTGTTGCCGTCGCCAACCAGACGGCCACCGGCGTGCTCAACACCGGCATCACAGTCGGCGAGGATGGCAACGTTTTGGGTGCTGCCACCCTGGTGGGCACAGCCGAAGCCACCAATGTGGGCGACATCGGAGCCAACAACAACAGCGCAACGTCCACAATTGATCTCAGTGGTCTTGGCATTGTTGGGAGCGGCACCTCTGCCGGCACCACCATTGGTGCTAGTGGCAATGTGACCGGCCAAGCTCTGGTGTCGGGGGGGGCCACGGCTCAATCCGCCACTGGCAATGGATCCGCCCTGGGCGATGTTGATGCCACCGCAATCAGCATCGGCACTGGTCAGGACATCACGATTGGCAAGTCCGGCAACATTAGCGGTCTTGCCGTGGTGGGCACCCTGACGAACGGAACTCTGGGTAATTCGGTGGAGATCACAGGCACCACCACCAACGGCGTAGCTGCCGCCACGGGCACCTTTGACTCCACCGGCATCCTCGGAGTGGGTACCGACTCAGATCTCACGGCTGGCCCCAACGACGGGGATGTGAGCGGCCAAGCGTTCGCTGGAGGCTCCGTGCTGGCTTCTTCCATCGGGGATGGCACCACAGATACGGCCACTGCCTTAATTAATCCCTCCACCGTCACTGGTATCCGGGATGTCGACATCCTGGGAGGAATGGTGGGCACCAATCTGGTGCGTGGTACAGCCCTGGGTAACTTTGAAGCAACGGCCACATCCGTCGCTGGCAATGTTTCCGCCAATTCCGAGGCCGATGCGTTCGGTATCCTTGGAAATGGCTCGTCCACTCTTACCACGAGCGGCAACGTCACGGCCATCGCCCAGCTCACCAACACCGTCACAGCCACAACTGTCAACGGTGCTGCCATCGCCACGGCGTCCTCCGATGCCGTTGGCCTCTCCGGTTACAACGTCACGATCATTGGCAGTGGTGCGCTGAACTCCTCAGCCATTTCCAGTTCAACCGGTCTGGCCTCCTCTGTCGCAGGATCTGCTTCGGCCTGATCCCCCCCCAACCTTCGGGGACCTGGACGTTCTGTTCGGGTCCCCGTTTTTTTCGCAACTCAATGTTCATTTTCGGCATCTGATCTGCCCCGATGGTCGCTCCCCAGCCCGTCACCGCCACGTCCCGCTCGGTCGCCCTACGATTCGAGCCGGATTCGGTGTTGCGGGCCGGCAGCCTCCTCAACCTCACCGCCTCTCCCGAAGCCACCGCCACCGCCCGCACCGTGCAGGGCAGCGCACCCACCGGTGCGTTGGCCACCGCCAGCGGTCTTGGTGCCGGTTATTCCAGGTATTACGCCGGCCTCACGGATGAGGCCTTCTTCCAGAGCCCCAACCTCGCGATCGAATCCGGGGGCGGCTCGATCAACGGTACCGCCCTCGCCAGCGCCTTCAGCACCGGGCGCGGCGATCTCGATGCCACCGCCCTGGCCACGAACATCGGCCTGGCGAATGTCTCCTATCTCGATCGCTACGGCGGTGCCCTGGCGATCGGCACCACCAGCAATCCCCTCAGCGCCCGCGCGGTCGCCGGCACTGGGTCGATCCTCGGGCCCCTCGCCGGGACCCAGCCCACCTCCACCCTCAACGCCACCGCGATTGTCCGCGGTCTTGAGGGCAGCGGCAGTGCCGGCTCCACGCCGATCCGCGATGGCACCACCCTCACCGCCAGCCAGATCGGCGGGCTGCGTCGCTCCGGTCCGCTACCCTCCGCCCTCGCCTTCGGGCCCAACGGTGAAGCGCTGCTGGATCTGCGCAGCGGCGGCGGCCTGGTGGACGCCGACCTGCTTCTCTTCCGCGACACCGCCCAGCCCGGCAGCCTCAGCTTCTACCGCGTCCTCGATGCTGAAGGCACCGTTCGGGCGGCCGACGGCCGGCTGCTCAAGCCCGGTGACGCCGGCTACGCCGCCGCTGCCCAGGCGCCCGCCAACCGCGTCAGCGAACTCAACAATCTCCAGCTCGATCGCCCCAACGATCTGGTCCTGCGTCCCGATCAGCTGATCGACGAATCCGGGCTGCTGGCGCCCCTGCTCACCACCACCGGCGCCAATGGTTCAGAAGCCCGCTTCGCCTTCGCCGCCGCCAATCCCGGTGGCACCAGCCCTTTCCGCAGCTACCGCGAGGGCGGCAGCCGCACCCTTCCCACCGCCGCTGAGTTCGGGGCCGCGCAGCAGAACCCCACCGGCGGCGACCTGGTCCTGCGCAGCGGCGCGGCCGCTGCTCCCTTGCTGGATCTCAGCGGCGGGGGTGGCCTGGTCGCCGCTGACGCCGCCCTGACTCGCGATGCTGGCTTCTCCAATCAGCTCGGCTTCTTCCGCATCCTCGATCTCCAGGGCACCGTTCGCGCCGCCAACGGCACCCTGTTGCGGCCCGGCGATTCCGGTTACATCGATGTCGCCCTGGCCCCGGCCAATCTCGTCAGTGAACTGCAGGGCTTCAGCCTTCCCGCCAACGGTGCCGGCAACCGCTCCCTGCTGATCGATGAAACCGGTCTGCTCGCACCCTTCGTGCGCAGCGTTCCCACGTGGCCAGGACCCGCCCCACGCACCTTTTTCGCCTTCCCGGCCCTCAATCCGGACGGCCTCGATAGCCTGCGCCTCAGCACCGACGGCCGCACCCTCCTCCTCGAAGACCTCAACGCCGCTGAGCGCTCCAGCATCAGAGGCGAACCCGACTTCAACGACCTCACGGTGCGCTTCGGCCCCGGTCAGGCCATTGCGCTGCCGCTCTTCGATTACAGCAAGACCGATCGACCGGTCTTCACCGAACTCAGCCTCAGCCCCGCCAGCAACGGCGATCGGCTCGGCTTCTACCGCATCCTTGATGCCAGCGGCGCGGTGGCTCGCAGCGATGGCAGCCTCGCCCGCCCCGGCGATGCCGACTACCGCAGCCTTGCCCTCGCTCCCGCCAACGTCGTCACCGTTCTCGACGGCCAGCGCTTCTCCCTCACCGACGAGACCGGCCTGGTCGCGCCCTACCTCCAGCCCGCCGACGCCAGTCCCGCCCGCTTCCCGTTTCCTTCCGCCAATCCCGACGGCACCACCCCCTTCACCGTCACCGGCCTCAACGCCTTCAGCACCGACACCCAGCAGGCGGCCCTCTCCCTGCTGCGACGCCTT
The DNA here is from genome assembly GCA_044348065.1 of Cyanobium sp. Lineage (GTDB taxonomy): Bacteria > Cyanobacteriota > Cyanobacteriia > PCC-6307 > Cyanobiaceae > Cyanobium. The sequence continues at coordinate 2,142 of JBIKTO010000013.1, read as the reverse complement.
CCCTCCCTTGCCTTCGGCAACGCCCAGCGGCTCGTCGGTTTCGAAGATCTCAACGCCCTCACCCTGGCGCTCTTCGACTTCCGCAATTCCGACGGCCCCTATCGCACCGAACTCAGCCTCAGCCAGCCCCTCGGCGATCCACTCCGCACCTTCGGCTTCTACCGCGTCCTCGATATCAACGGCAGCGTGCAGGCCGTCGACGGCAGCCTGCTGCGTCCCGGTGATGCCGGTTACCTCGCCGCTGCCCTGCGGCCCGACAACCTGGTGGAGGAACTGGCCAATCTGCGCGTTCCCGCCGGACGCACCACGGTCGCCATTCCGGTCGAGATCGATGAGCGCGGCATCATCGCGCCCTATTCCGTCAGCCCCAGCGGCGACAGCGGCACCCTCACCCTCGTGCCCTGGCCCTCCGCCAACCCCGGCGGCCAGCCCTTCCCCGTTTCCCTGCCCGTCGGCACCGTGGCGCCGGTGCGCGGCAGCACCCCCCAGCCGCAGAACGTCTTCTTTGGCCAGCCCAACGCGGTGGTCCGTGCCGATGCGGAGCTCAGCCTGCTGGCGGAAGGCAACCGCCTGGATGCCAACCTCCGCGCCGATGCGGTGGGGCTTGAGTCGTACACGGTTCAGGCCGTGCCGCAGGGCAACGGCGATGGCACCGCCAGCATCCGCGGCACCGCGATCAGCAACCTGCGCGCTGATTCCCTCGACAGCCTCCGCGCCGACGACGCCCTCCGCCTCGATGGTCGCGCCGTCGGCATCGAAAATTCACTCCTCTACGGCGCTCCCACCCTCAACACCACGGTGGAGGGGATCGGTCTGGCCCTGAATCGTGTCGTCCTGCCCGGCGCCGATCTCAGCCGCCTGCAGGGCATCGGCATCCTCAACAGCCGCATCGACACCAATCAGGGTGATGACGTGATCCGCGGCTTCGGTGGCATGAGCGATGGGGGCCTGCCGATCACGGGCGGTCGCTCCCCCACCAGCCGCGATGCCGCCGGTATCGATGGCAGTTCGATCACCACCGGCCTGGGCAACGACACCGTCTTCGGTCGGGTGCTCAATGAGGTGGAAGCCGGCTTCGACCACGATGGCGATGGCCTTCTCGAAGACGGCGTCTTCCTCGATCGCGCCGCCCTTGTCGATCCTTCCCGTTCCGGTTTTGACGGCATCCGCCACAGTTCCGTCAACACCGGCCTCGGCGACGACCTCATCCTCGGCGCCAGCAGCTTTTCCCACCTGAACACCGAACAGGGTGATGATGTCGTCAACCTCGATCGCGTCCGCTACTCGAGCATCTGGACCGGCGTCGGCAACGACGTGCTCACCAGCCAGGGCGAAGCCCAGCACAGCGTTTTCTCCGGCGGCCTGGGCAATGACCGCATCATCCTGCGTTCCGGCAACGGCAATCTTCTCGATGGTGGTCTGGGCCAGGACGTGATGACCGCCGGCGAAGGCGTCGACCACTTCGTCTTCTCCGATGCCGCTGGTGCCCTGCGCGCCTCCTCCAACACCTCCTTCGACAACGATCTTGCCGACACGCCGCTCTGGGCCAGCATGAGCCAGAGCCAGAAGGAAACCCTCTGGAGCAGCGGCCAGCTCCGCAATGGCAGCGGCCAGCTTGTCGGCAGCATCGATACCGTCGTGGGCTTCCAGGGCGGCAACGGTGGTGATGTGCTCCACCTCTCCGATACCCTCGGCAGCATCAGCCAGGAGCTCTGGAACACCAAAGGAGCCATCTTCGGCGTTGGTCGAAACGGTGACCTCACCGTCACCGAAGCCTCTGCCGATGGCAGCAATCGTGTTGGTCTGGTGGTGGGCAGCCTGGCCGACATCCAGAAGCTCGGCATCGGCTCCCCCACCCTGGCCTACGCCACCGACACCCGTCAGCTCATGTTTGATGCTGATGGCAACTGGAGTGGCGGTTCCCAGTCGCTCGGCACCATCAACCTGGCCAGCGGCACCAACCTGCAACGGGCCAACATTCAGTTCGGCTCCACCTCGGCAGGTACCGCCGGGATGGCCCCGACAGGGCAGAGGGATGTCTTCTGATGGCCACCCTCTTTGTTGGATCGGGCAAGACCTACTCCACTATCACGGCCGCGATCAATGCCGCCGCTGCTGGTGACACCATTGAGGTGGATCCCG
>JBIKTO010000220.1:0-5266 GCA_044348065.1 Cyanobium sp. | reverse complement strand
TTCCGTCCAGGCGGCGGCCTCGTAGGCGAGCCAGCCCAGCCAGGCGCCCCCCGCAGGCTCGGCCACCAGGGCGTCGAGCTCGGCGAAGGGATCGCGGGCGCCGCTCTGGCCGGGCAGGCCGCGGCATTCGCGCCGCTCCAGCGGCGCCACCCCCAGCACCGCTCGGCGCCCCAGGGGGCTGCCATCCCCCTCCAGCAGCACCAGGCCGTCGGAGCCGAGGCGCTCCGCCAGGGCGAGGGCGAGGGTCCAGGGCTCGTGCCAGGGGAGCGCGCGGCGCAGGGGGGCGGGGGGGCGCATGGCGGCGGGGGCTCGCTGGCCAGATCGGGCCGGCCCGCCTCCAGGAGCGCCGCGTCGCGGATACGGCAGCTGTCGCAGAGCCCGCAGGGCTCGGCGCCGCCCGCGTAGCAGCTCCAGGTGGTGGCGATCGGCACCCCCAAGCGCAGGGCTTCGCGCACGATGTCGACCTTGCTGAGTTGGATCAGCGGCGCCCAGAGGCGGGCGCCGCGGCCTTCGCGGCCGGCGCGCGTGGCCAGATCGGCGAGGGTCTGGAAGGCGGCCAGGTAGTCGGGCCGGCAGTCGGGATAGCCGGAGTAGTCGATGGCGTTCACCCCCAGCACCACCCGATCGGCGCCGCGGGCCTCAGCCAGGCTGAGGGCCAGGGCGAGGAACACGGTGTTGCGGCCGGGCACGTAGGTGCTGGGAATCACGCCGGCCTGCACGCCGCCCGTGGGGAGGGCCTGGCTGGGGTCGGTGAGCGCGGAGCCGCCCCAGGCCGCCAGGTTCACGGCCACCTGATGGTGTTCCGCCAGGCCGAGGGCCGCGGCCAGCTCGGCGGCTGCGGCCAGCTCGCGGCGATGCCGCTGGCCGTAGTCGAACGACAGGCCGATCACCCGGTCGCCGCGTTCGATCGCCAGGGCGGCGGCGGTGGCGGAATCGAGGCCGCCGGAGAGCAGGGCGATCGCAAGGGGCTGGGCCATCGCTCCATTGTGGAAGCCCGCCCGGCTGGCCAAGATGCGGGGGACCCGCCGCACCTCCCGCGCCCTGATGGTGTTCCCCCCGCCGCTCGCCCGCCCGCTCGCCCTGGCGGCCAGCGCTGCCCTGCTGGCGGCCGGTGCCGCCGGCGCCGTGCCCCGGCTCGACCTCGCCCCCTACCCGGCGCCCGCGGCGGGGCAGAACCGCTGGGTGATCCAGCTGCCGGGCGTGCTGCCCCCCAACCCCGATCCGGCCCTGTCGCCGAATCCCGCCGACTGGCGGGTGGAGCTGATCATCGGCAAGGAGGTGGAGGTGGACTGCAACCGCGCCTTCTTCAGCGGCCGCATCAGTTCGCAGACAATCCCGGCGGCGGGCAACAAGGTGTATCGGGTCAGCAATGTGAGCCCGATCGGCACCACCCGCATGGCCTGCCCGCCGGGCACGCCGCGGCGCCGGGTGTTCCTGCCGATGGGCGGCAAGCCGTTCGTGGTGCCGTATAACGTGAGCCGGCCGATCGTGGTTTACGCGCCGCAGGATCTGGAGGTGCGCTGGCGCCTGTGGAAGGCGGAGCGCGACCAACGGCCCGCCCAGCGGCTGTGAGCGCCATGAAGCAGGCCGATGCCAACCCCTCCCCCGAGGCCACCGGCCCGGCGGAGTCGCCCCGGCCGCCGCGCCGCAACCCGTTCGAGGGCCTGATGCCCCTGCTTACCACCGGCCTGGTGATCCTCGGCGGCGGCTTCTATTGGGGCTGGACCACCCGGGCCGGAATCAAGCCCAGCCCGGAGCAGCTGCGGGCCCAGGAGGAGGAGCGCGTGCTGGCCCTGGGCTGGAAGGCGAGCGCCGATGGGGTGCTCACCCGCTGGTGTACGGAGGACTGCAACCCGCCGCGGCTCTACGGCGGCGGCCGGGCGGAGGTGTTCGAGGTGTGGTGCCGCCAGCGGCCCTGCGGCACCATCCGCGCCACGTTTGAGGTGCTGGATCGCCAGGGCAAGGAGCTGGGCACCACCACCGCCAACCGCACCGGCCTGCAGGGGGAGAGGCTGAGGCTGGTGGTGGTCAGTCCGGATGCCCGGGCCGCCCGCTTCCAGCTGCAGCAGTTCAGCGCCCAGGCGATGGTGTTCTGATGCGGCGGCCGTTTCTGGGGCTGGCGACGCTGGCCCTGCTGGCGCTGAGCCTCGCCGGTTGCCGCGGCCTGGGGGAAGCGCTGCGGCCGTCGGTGAATCTGCAGGTGCTGATCTCCTCCGGGCGGATCGCTGAGCGGTTCAACCGGGAGAGCCTGCGCAAGGTGGTGGAGAGCGAGGTGGCCGACTTCACAACCGCCAATCCGGAGGTGACGCTGCACGTGCGCTACGTGCCGGAGGATGCCCTGCTGGCCACGATGCGCAAGCGCTCGGCGATGGGCGCCGGCCCCGACCTGATCATCGCCCGCGTGCCGCTGGCCCTGGTGATGAGCCAGGAACGGCTCAGCCAGCCCAGTGGTCTGGGCGCGTCCGACCTGGCGCCCCTGCGCCTTCGCCATCTCGAGGAGTTCCGCCGCGGCGCCGGCTATGACGCCCTCCCCTTCCTGCTCCAGCCCAACCTGGCCTGCTTCCATCGCCGTGCGCTGGCCAGGCCCCCGGCCACCCTGGCGGAGCTCCTGCGCCAGGCCGAGGAGGGGCGCCGCATCGGTCTGTCGCTGGTGCTCGATCAGGTGAGCTGGACCGGCACCGGCTTCGGCGCCCAGGATCCGCTGCTGCGGCTGTTCGACACCCCGCCGGAGGCGCCGGCCGGCCGCTCCCTCCGCCCCGAGGACCGCCCGCGGGTGCTGCGCTGGCTGCGCTGGCTCTACCGCGCCAACATCAACCCCAATGTGCGCTTCTCCGATACCAACGAGGACCTGGCCGAGCAGTTGATGAAACGCGAGCTCGACTGGATCAGCTGCAACTCCGCCGTGATCCCGATCCTGCGCCAGGCCCTCGGCCGGGACCTGGGCCTGGCCCTGCTGCCCGGGGACAGCGAGGGGCAACCGGCGCGGGCCGTGGGGCGCCTGCAGACGATCAGCTTCGGCCGGGATTCGGCGCCGGCCCAGCGGGAGGCGGCGGAGCGCTTCGCGCTGTTCCTGCTCAACGACTACAGCCAGAACACGGTGATGACCCGCACCGTCGGCAACCTGCCGGTGAATCAGAACGTGATCGTGCCGGTGAAGCGCTCCGAGGTGCTGGCGGCGATCCAGCGCAGCGAGCCCCAGGCCATCGTTCCCTCCTTCCATCGGGCCGTCGGCGTGCGTCTGCAGCGCCAGCCGCTGAGCCGACTGATCAAGCAGAACGTCTACGGCGAGGCCTCCCCCGAGGAGGTGTTGCAGCAGATCGAGGCGCTGGCGCGCCAGCGGGGGGTGTCCCCCGCCCGCGGCACGGCGCCGGCGCGGGTCCAGCCCACCACCCTGATGGAGTGAGATCAAGCACCCATGGATAGCCTTCTCTCTCTGCTGGCGGGTTGGCTGGGCCTCCTCTCCCGGGGCTCGGTGCTGCTGCAGCTCCTGGTGGTCAGTGTGGCGCTGCTGCTGTACCGCTCGGCGCTGCTGCGGCTGCGCCTGCCCCGCTCCAGCTGGCGGCGCCTGGCCCTGCTGGTGGCCCCGATCGTGGCGCTGGAACTCGTGGCGCTGCTCCTCGGTCGCTTCGGTCGCCCCAGTGGCTTGATCGGCCTGGTGAGCACGCTGCTGCAGATCTGGGGCGCCCTCACGGCGTTGCGCCTGGCCCTCCGGCGCGTGCAGCCACCGGCCGCGGTGGAGGCCTACTGGCAGCGGGCGGTGCTGCCCCTCTATCTGGTGCTCGCCCTGGTGGTGCTGGTGGACCGGATCGAGGGGCTGCAGCCCGTGGGCTCGATTCCACTGCTGCGGATGTTCGGGCAGAGCTTCACGCTCGGCGGCCTGGTGCTGCTGGTGCTCCTCCCCTACTTCCTGGTGGTGCTCTCGGAGCTGCCGGTGTTTCTGGCGGGCGGGGCGATGGAGCGGCTGGCGGGCATGGGGGCGGGCAACCGCAAGGCCTTTGAACTGCTGCTGCGCTATGCCGTGATCGGCGTGGGCCTGCTGTGGCTGGCCAACCAACTGGGCCTGAATTCCACCGCCGTCGCCGCCATCGCCGGTGGCCTTTCGGTGGGCCTCGGCTTCGGCATCAAGGAGGTGTTCTCCAACTTCGTCAGCGGCCTGTGGTTGCTGTTCGAGGGGTCGGTGCGCCCCGGCGACGTGCTGGTCTACGAGGGGGATCCCTGTCAAGTGCGCAAGCTCGGCCTGCGGGCCGCCACCCTCTGGCGCGACAGCGACAACGCCGAGCTGCTGGTCCCCAACCAGACCTTCTTCACCGCCACCACCACCACCTATTCCGGCACGGATTCGCTGCGCTGCGCCCGGGTGGTGATCGGCGCCGCCTACCGCCACGATCCGGATGACGTGGTGCGGGTGATTCTCGAGACGGTGCGCGCGCAGCCGCGGGTGCTGGCCGAGCCGGAACCCTATGCCTTTGCCTGGAATTTCGCCGATTCCGCCATCGAATATGTGGTCTTCTATTGGATTCACGATCCGATGTCCAACGCCACCATCGCCGGCGAGGTGCGGCGCGCCCTCTGGCATGCCTTTCGCGACCACGGCATCGAGATTCCTCGGCCGCAGCGGGTGGTGCAGCAGCTGCCGCCGCCGCCACCGATCTGAGGGCAGCGGCTAGCGCAGCCCCAGATACTTGTGCGTCTGCAGGCTCAGGCGCCAGGCGGGATCGGCGCGCACATGCTCGCAGGCCAGCCGCATCCCTTGCGGCTCGTCCCAGGCGGGCTGCAGCAGCAGGGCCGGGCCCTCGCCGATCGCCGCCCGCTGCCGCCGCGCCTGGGCGGCCATGGCGCTGGCGAAGGGGAGGTCGGCGGGTTGCTGCACCACCACCTTGAGCTCGTGGCAGGCGGCCAGCAGCTCCGGCCGGGGCGGGCGGTGGCGTTTGGGTGAAAGGGTGATCCAGTCGAACTCGCCCCGCAGGGGATCGACGCCGCTGGTCTCCAGATGCAGCGGCAGCCCCCGCGGCCGCTCGGGGCTCGCGGTGGCGGCCCGGATCTGGGCGCAGAGGGGGCCGAGATCGTGGTGCAACGGTTCGCCGCCGGTGAGCACCACAAAGGCGGCGCCGGCGGCCGCGGCGGCCCGCGCCTCATCGGCCAGGTCCGTCAGGGTGCGGTGCGGATGGGCGGCCTCGGGCCAGGAGTGCCTGGTGTCGCACCAGGGGCAGCCGACGCGGCAGCCCGCCAGGCGGAGGAAGAAGGCGCTGCGGCCGGCATGAAGCCC
>JBIKTO010000219.1:0-5283 GCA_044348065.1 Cyanobium sp. | reverse complement strand
AAGGCCGATTCCGAGCGCATGGCCGGCATCCTGGAGACCATGGGCTACCGGCCCGCGGCCGAGGAACTGGAGGCGGATCTGGTGCTCTACAACACCTGCACGATCCGCGACAACGCCGAGCAGAAGGTTTACAGCTACCTGGGACGCCAGGCCCAGCGCAAGCGGGCCAATCCCCACCTCACGCTGGTGGTGGCCGGCTGCGTGGCCCAGCAGGAGGGGGAATCGCTGTTGCGGCGGGTGCCCGAGCTCGACCTGGTGATGGGTCCGCAGCACGCCAACCGGCTGGAGACCCTGCTGGAGCAGGTGGCCAGCGGCGCCCAGGTGGTGGCCACCGAGGCGCACCACATCCTGGAGGACATCACCACCGCCCGCCGCGACAGCGCCGTGTGCGCCTGGGTGAATGTGATCTACGGCTGCAATGAGCGCTGCACCTACTGCGTCGTGCCGTCGGTGCGCGGTCGCGAGCAGTCCCGCTCACCGCAGGCGATCCGGCTGGAGATGGAGGGGCTGGCCGAGCGGGGCTTCAAGGAGGTGACCCTGCTGGGGCAGAACATCGACGCCTACGGCCGCGACCTGCCCGGCATCACGCCGGAGGGGCGCCGCGCCCACACCTTCACCGACCTGCTCCGGCACGTGCACGATGTGCGCGGCATCGAGCGCCTGCGCTTCGCCACCAGCCATCCCCGTTACTTCACCGAACGGCTGATCGACACCTGCGCCGACCTGGAGAAGGTGTGCGAACACTTTCACATCCCCTTCCAGAGCGGCGACGACACGATCCTGAGAGCGATGGCGCGGGGTTACACCGTCGAGCGCTACCGGCGCATCATCGAGCGGATCCGCCTCCGCATGCCCGACGCGGCGATCAGCGCCGATGTGATCGTGGCCTTTCCCGGCGAAAGCGACGCCCAGTTCCGGCGCACCCTGGCGGTGGTGGAGGAGATCGGCTTCGACCAGGTGAACACGGCGGCCTATTCGCCCCGACCCGGCACCCCCGCCGCCGACTGGCCGGACCAGCTGCCAGAGGCGGTGAAGGTGGAACGGCTGCGGGAACTCAACGCCCTGGTGGAGCGCACGGCCCGCGAGCGCAACGGCCGCTACGCCGGCCGCCGCGAGCAGATCCTGGTGGAGGGGCCCAATCCCCGCGATCCGGAACAGGCGATGGGCCGCACCCGCAGCAACCGCCTCACCTTCTTCCCCGCCCGGCGGCCCGACGGCTCCAGCCTGCGCCCCGGCGATCTCGTCAGCGTGCGCATCGAGACGGTGCGGGCCTTCTCCCTCAGCGGCAGCCTGGTGCTCTGATCGCGCTGCCCCCCTGGCCGCCGGGCGGAACGCTGATACGGTTGGCGCCGCTCCAACGCCGCGATGTCCTCCACCCCGCTCCACCTCGGTCTGGTGTTCGGGGGCGCCTCCGGGGAGCATGCGGTGTCGATCCGTTCCGCCGCCACCGTGGCCGCCGGCCTGCGCAGCGGCGCCAACGCCGAGCGTTACCGCCTTCTCTGCTTCTACATCGATCGCCAGGGCCGCTGGTGGCCGCCCGCGGTGGCGGAGGAGGTGCTGCACCGCGGCCTGCCGGCGGAGGCGGCTGAGCTGCCGGCGGACGGGCCCCCTGGCTTCCGGGGTCTGCCGGAGGGGGCGTTGGAGGTGGAGGTGTGGTTTCCGGTGCTGCACGGCCCCAACGGCGAGGACGGCACCATCCAGGGGCTGTTCACCCTGATGCGGGTGCCATTCGTGGGTTCCGGCGTGCTCGGTTCGGCGGTGGGCATGGACAAGCAGGCGATGAAGGCCGCCTTTGCCGCCGCCGGCCTGCCCCAGGTGCCTTACGTGTGCCTGGAGGCCGAGGCGCTCGAAGCGCCGGAGGCCGTGCTGGAGCGGCTGGAGCGGGAGCTGGGCTACCCCTGCTTCGTCAAGCCCGCCAACCTGGGCTCCTCGGTGGGCATCAGCAAGGCCTGCGACCGGGCCGCTCTGCTCAGCGGCCTGCGGGAAGCGGCCGCCCTCGACCCGCGGCTGGTGGTGGAGAAGGGGGTAAGGGCCCGGGAGCTGGAGTGCGCCGTGCTCGGCAGCGAGCGACTGCGGGCCTCGGTGCTGGGGGAGATCCGCTTCGACGCCGACTGGTACGACTACGACACCAAGTACAGCGAAGGGCGAAGCCACACCGTGATCCCGGCCGAGGTGCCGGCCGAGGTGAGCGAGCGGGCCCGGGAGCTGGCGGTGGCGGCCTGCAAGGCGGTGGGGGCCTCCGGCCTCTCCCGGGTCGATTTCTTCTACGAGGAGGCCAGCGGCGGCGAGGGCGGCGGGCTGTGGCTCAACGAGATCAACACCCTGCCGGGCTTCACCAGCCAGAGCATGTACCCGCTGCTCTGGGCGGCCAGTGGGTTACCGCTGGCCGACCTGCTTCACACGCTCGTCGAGGGGGCGAGAGAATCCTTTTCCCATCGCGATCAAGGGAGAGAGAAGCCATGAACCAGGGTCTGTTGTGGCTGCCCCTGCTGCTGATCTTCGTGCTGATCACCGGCCTGGGTTGGCTCGAGCGGCGGCGCCAGCGGCTCTTCCGCGACTGGGCCGCCGATGCGGAACTGGCCAAGCTCGACGGCTGCGGCGGCGCCCGCCTCAAGGATGGACTGCTGAGCTGGACGACCTTTGAGGCGGGCAGCTTCAAGACGGTGGATTCCTTCGTGATCAAGGAGCTCGAATTGGTGGAACTGCTCTCCCTCGGCTCGGGGGAAGCGCCCCTCACCGAGGAGAGCCAGGGGGCTTGCCGGCTGCGGCTGGTGGGTGGCGGTGTGCAGAAGGATCTGCCCTTCTCCGACGCGCAACGGGCCCGGCGCTGGATCGATGAACTGATGTCCCGCTCCCGATGCGAGCTGTGAGCCCGCCGCTGCCCCCCGGCGCGGCCCGCCGCCGGGAGCTGCGCCAGCAGCGGCGGGCTGAGCGGCTGCGCAACCTCTGGCGGTTCCTGGTGTTCTCCAGCCTGGCGGCGGGCCTGGGCACCGTGCTGCTGCGCCAGGGCTGGACGCTGCGCGACCCCTCCCAGCTGGAGGTGAGCGGCAGCGCCCTGGTGAGCCGGGAGCAGGTGATTCAGGCGGCGGAGATGCGCTTTCCCTTCCCCCTGCTCGGCCTGCGCCCGCGGGACTTGAGCCGCAGCCTCACCGACGCCCTGCCGGTGGATCAGGTGAAGGTGACGCGGCTGATGCTGCCGCCCCGACTGCGGATCGAACTGGTGGATCGGGAGGCGGTGGCCCACGCCAGCCGGCGCATCGCCGGGGGCCAGGAGCACGGTTATGTCGATCGACTCGGCAACTGGATTCCGGTGCGTCCGGGCCTGGGGGTGCGCCTGCGGGGGCCGGCCGAGCTGCAGGTGCTGGGCTGGAACAGCCGCCACCGCGCCGAGCTGGCCAGGGTTCTGGAGGCCGCGCCCCGGATCGGCCCCGGGCTGCGGGAGATCCGCTTCGAGCCCGATGGCAGCCTCTGGCTGACCACCCGGGAACTGGGCCGGTTGCGACTGGGCCCGAGCGACACACGGCTGCCGCGCCGGCTGGAGGTGGCCGCCCATCTGAACAGCAGCCTGCCGGAGCAGATCCGCGGCCGCCGACCCCAGATGATCGATCTGAGCGATCCCGATCAACCGGAACTGAGCCTCAGCGGCCCGGTGGGCGGTGGACCCGGGGATGGGCGCAATGGCACGGCCCCCCGCGGAGGCCAGTAGCCAGGGTTCCAGGCCAGGCATTGCCCACAGGTCATTGCCAGCCGGGCCGGTCCGGGCGATTCTGTTGCCTTGCGCGACACCAGGGGCCTACATAATGCAGCCGCAGATCCGCGGTCTCCCCATCGCCGGGGTGGCTCCGGCCCCAAGCCCACGGGCTCCGGAAAGCCCTGACTCCGTTGCCTCTCCGCTCCCTCCGGCGCCCCTGATGGATTCCCACGACATGAGCCAGACCCAGTCCAGCAGCAATGGCATCGTGCCGAGCCAGTCCGCCCGGATCGAGGTCATCGGGGTCGGCGGCGGCGGCAGCAACGCGGTGAACCGGATGATCGCCTCCGACCTGCAGGGAGTGGGCTATCGGGTGCTCAACACCGACGCCCAGGCCCTGCTCCAGTCGGCGGCCCGCCAGCGCATCCAGCTGGGTCAGAAGCTCACCCGCGGCCTCGGGGCCGGCGGCAATCCCACCATCGGCCAGAAAGCGGCCGAGGAATCGCGCAGCGAGCTGCAGCAGTCGCTGCAGGGGGCGGATCTGGTGTTCATCGCCGCCGGCATGGGCGGCGGCACCGGCACCGGCGCGGCGCCGATCCTGGCGGAGGTGGCCAAGGAATGCGGCGCCCTGACGGTGGGCATCGTCACCAAACCCTTCGGCTTTGAGGGTCGCAAGCGGTTGCGCCAGGCCGAGGAGGGCATCGCCCGGCTGGCGGAGCATGTGGACACCCTGATCATCATTCCCAACGACCGGCTGCGGGATGCCATCGCCGGCGCGCCGCTGCAGGACGCCTTCCGCGCCGCCGACGACGTGCTGCGGATGGGGGTGAAGGGCATCAGCGACATCATCACCAAGCCCGGCCTGGTGAATGTCGACTTCGCTGACGTGCGCTCGGTGATGGCCGATGCCGGCACCGCCCTGCTGGGCATCGGCGTGGGCTCGGGCCGCTCCCGCGCCAGCGAGGCCGCCCAGGCGGCGATGACCAGCCCGCTGCTGGAATCCGCCCGCATCGATGGCGCCCGCGGCTGCGTGATCAACATCAGCGGCGGCAAGGACATGACGCTCGAAGACATGACCACCGCCTCCGAGGTGATCTATGACGTGGTCGACCCGGACGCCAACATCATCATCGGCGCGGTCGTCGACGAGTCATTGGAGGGGGAGATCCACGTCACCGTGATCGCCACCGGCTTTGAAAGCGGCGGTGCCTACCGCCCCGAGCGCGCCGCTCCCAGCTTCGCCGAATCGCTCACCACCACCACCGAGGAACGCGGAGCCATGATCCCGCCGTTCCTGCGCAACCGCCAGACCCGCATCGACTGAGCGCGGGCCCTGGCAAAAGGGTGACCCGGAGTCCACGCCTGCCCTGAGCATCCCGTGTGGCTGCTCCCTTCCGGTCCTGACCAGATTTGGGCGTCGGGGCCGCGTGGGTCCGAGTCGCGCTGATGCTAGCAATGGCTCTGACCGCCCTCTGCCCGTGCCCCAACGACCCGGTGATCTGATCCTGCGCAAGCGGGCGGGCCTGCCGATCACCGTGCTCACCGCCTGGGACGCCCTTTCGGCGGCCCTGGTGGCCGAGGCCGGGGCGGAT
>JBIKTO010000218.1:0-5290 GCA_044348065.1 Cyanobium sp. | reverse complement strand
CCCATCCTGCGGGATGGCCTGGAGGAGCTGCGGGCCCAGGGGGTCCGCCATGTGCTCGCCGTGCCGGCGATGCTCTTCGCCGCGGGCCATGCCAAGAACGACATCCCCTCGGTGCTCAACACCTGGGCGGCCGAAACCGGCCTGGCGGTGGATTACGGCCGGGAACTGGGGGTTGATCTGAAGATGATTCAGGCGGCCGGCGCCCGCATCCGCGCCTGCCTGGAGGCCGCCGATGGCGCCGCCCGCGCCCGCGGCGAGGCCCCCATCCCCATCCATGACACCCTGCTGGTGGTGGTGGGCCGCGGATCCTCCGATCCGGACGCCAATTCCAACGTGGCCAAGGTCACGCGCATGCTGGTGGAGGGCTTCGGCTTCGGCTGGGGGGAAACCCTCTACTCCGGAGTCACCTTCCCCCTGGTGGAACCAGGCCTGCGCCAGGTGGTGCGGCTTGGCTTCCGCCGCATCGTGGTGTTCCCCTACTTCCTCTTCTCCGGCGTTCTGGTCAGCCGGATCGTGCAGCACAGCCGCCGCGTCGCGGCGGACCATCCCCAGCTGGAGTTCCTGGAGGCCAGCTATCTGGGCGATCACCCGCAGGTGCTGGCCACCTTCGAGGAGCGGGTGGCGGAGGTGCTGCGGGGCGACACGGACATGAACTGCTCCCTCTGCAAATACCGTGCCCAGGTGCTGGGGTTTGAGCGGGAGGTGGGGTCGCCCCAGCACAGCCATCACCACCATGTCGAAGGGCTGGTGGAGAGCTGCACCCTCTGCGAGCGGGAGTGCACGGGCGCCTGCCAGCCGGACGGCGTGCCCCTGCCGCTGACGGGCCATGACCATGGCCACGATCACGGCCACACCCATGCCGCCTATCCCCACGCTGAACACCCCCTGGGCCCGCGCACCCTGCGGCGCCAGGAAAGCTGATGGGTCTCAGCTGGGACGGTTGCGGGCCCTGCGGAACGGAAACCAAAAACTTTCCGTGGATCCGGGAAGGCTCAGATGTCTCGTCCCAGGGCTTGGCGCTTGAGACGCCCTCGGTTCAGATCTCGTGATCAATGGGCCCTTTCCCCATATCCGTGCGGTTTTCCCCTGGCAAACCGGGGCTTTTCCACAGATCGGCCGGCCGAACCGTGCATCACCTGCAGACGGTGGGGAAAAAGCGGGTTTGCGCATCCATGGCTTGACAGCCTGGAATCCCGTCCTCGATCCTGGCCGCCGCGCGCGCCTGCTGCCGATCGAGCCAAGCTGCCGCAGTCAGTCTCATGGCAAAGCGGGGTGGGTTTGCGTTCGCGACGCGGCTTTGACAGCCAGCAACACGGTGTGGCGTAGTGGGCGCGTAACGCCAGCGGGACAGGGGACAGCATGGGCACGGAACGGCAGCCGCTCCCCCAGGAGCTGGAAGGGTGCGAGTGCGTGACCCTGGAGGCGGAGATTCCCGAGATGCTGTTCCGGGGCCTGCACAGCTTCCTGGAGAGCCATCCTCAATGGGATCAGACCAGCGTGATCACCTCGGCCCTGGCCGGTTTCCTGTTTCAGAACGGCTGCCAGGACCGCAGCGTGGCCAAGCACTATCTCGATGGCCTGTTCCTGAAGCCCTGAGCCTGGCGGCCACCGCGGCGGCGGGCCTACGGACAAAAAAAAGCGGGGGTGCCAGCCCCCGCTTGTGATTTCTCCCTTGCCCGACCCGTTGAAAGGTCGCCTCATGATTGTGGGGTCAAGCGATCGGCTGATCTGTGGTCGTCGACACCGGATCTGCCCTCCTGTCGAGGTTTGCCTACACAGCGGCCCCGCCAGCGGCCCGGGCCGCCGCCGCGCAGGCCCGCCAGGTGATCGCCATCTCCGTGAGGGTCGGACTCTGCCAGCCGGCGCTGGGCCAGCAGGCTCCGTCGACCACCAGCACATTGGGGGCGCGCCAGCAGCGATTCCAGGGATCCACCACCCCGTCCTCTTCGCGGGCGGCCATGCGGGCGCCACCGAGTTCGTGGATGTAGTAACCCGGCGGCGCCGCCCCGGGGCTGAGGGCGGCGCTGCCCCGCACCAGGGGCTCCAGCAGCGGGATCACATACAGCTCCTCCAGGGGCAGGATCCGGCCATCGGCGGCCGCTACCACCGCGGCCATGCGTTGGTGCATGTGGGTCACCATCGCCGCCTCGTTCTCCCGCCAGCGGCACTCGATCCGGGGAATCGGCAGCCCGTCGCCGTCGCGCTGCTGCGGATCGAGGCTCACCCGGTTCTCGGGGTGCGGCAGCACCTCGCCGTGGCCGATCAGAAAACCCACAGCGCCCTCGGGATGGCGGCGCAGGGGCCGGGGCGGATCCATCCGCTGCACGGCGGTCCAGAGGCCATAGCCCCGGGCGAAGCCCAGGCCGTCATCGCCGGTGAGATTGACCGTGTTGGGCACGTAGGCGCTGCCGGCCCCGGAGAGCTCCGCCGGCTCCGCGGGCGCCGGCACATCCGGCAGCAGGAAGAAGCGGCAGGTGGAGATGTGATCCATCAGATAGCGGCCCAGGCAGCCGGAGGGATCGATCAGGCCGCCGCGGCGCACCGCCTCGCTGGAGTGGAGCAGGATGCGGGTGCTCTCGATCGTCGAGGCGCAGAGCACCACCAGCGGCGCCCGCAGGAGCTCCTCGCCGCCGTTCGGGTGCACCACCACCACCCCCTCCGCCCCACTGCGATCGGGCCGCATGGCCACATGGCTCACCACCGCCCGGCTGCGCAGCCGCAGCCGCCCGGTGGCCTGGGCACGGGCCAGGGTCACCCCCTGGGCACTGGACGGGGGCCAGGGGCTGGCGGCGCTGCGGCGGTGCAGGGGAAAACCGCGGGAATGGATCAGCGGCAGACCCAGCTCCCGGCCGATCGCCTCCTTGAGCCGCCGCTCCCCGGGCGTGAACGGCAAGGGCGGCCTGTACTGGCCATCCGGCAGCTGGGGCAGGCCGTCGCGGGCGCCATGCACCCCCAGCAGCCGCTCCAGCCGGTCGTAGAAGGGGGAGAGATCATCGCTGCCGATGGGCCAGGAGGGCCCCTCACCATCCCGCTCGCCCGCCCGGAACTCGCTCTCCGAGAGCCGCAGGGTGATGCCTCCCCAGGTCAGGCTCTTGCCACCCACCTGGCGCCCCCGCGTCCAGAGGAAGGGGGCATCTGCCGGGGTGCTCCAGGGATGCTGCCGCTCATCGATGAACAGCTCGGAGTTGGTCTTCCAATAGCCAGGATGGTTGGCCTGCTGGCGATGGCGGCCGCCGCTGAGGTTGGCGAGCCGCCGCAGGCTGTTGAGCGGTTCGCGGCCGAAGGCCTGATCGGCGCTCAGCTGCGGACCGGCTTCCAGCACCAGCACCCGCAACCCCGCCTCCGCCAGCACCATCGCCGCCACCCCGCCGGTGGCTCCCGCCCCCACGACGATCGCATCCGGCTGGAAGCCGTCCTCGGGCGTGGCGGGGGCATGGGCCATGCGCGGGGCGTCGCGGCAAGGGGCATGGCAGCCAACCTAGGCAAGGCCTGAACAGCGGGATCGGGACAGAGGGCATGGCCCCAAAAAAGCCCGACTCCTGGGGAAGCCGGGCTTTTCGCTGGAGATGGTGGCGGGGGCGAGATTTGAACTCGCGACCTTCGGGTTATGAGCCCGACGAGCTACCAGACTGCTCTACCCCGCGATGGGTTGGCCGCAGCGTGCGCTGCTGAATGAATCGTACCAGCCAGCCTCCCTCAGTCGAAGCGCAGCTCTCCCCGCACCTCCAGGCGCAGGTGGGGGGCTGGCTGCAGGAAGCGTTGGCGCAGGTCCTCGAGGGTGATCGGGGTCAGCCAGTCGAGCTGCTCGAGCAGGTGCAGGGCCACCGCGTGCTTGGCCCGGGCGGAGCCGTCCTCCACCTTGATGGCCACCCCCAGCCCCTCGCCGACGCGGCTGAGGCACTGGATGCCTTCCGCCCCTCCCTTGCTGAGCACCTGGCCATGGGCCCGCTCCATCAGCTCGGTGTCAAAGCGGCCCGCCCCGGCCACCAGTTCGGGGTGGAGCAGCATGGCCCGGCTGAGCTGCTCCAGATCGGGCTGCACCCCGGCGCCGAGATGGGCGAACAACAGGGCCATCTGGGCCAGCTGGAGCTGCAGCGTCGGCGCCCCGCAATCATCGCGGGCGCTCACCAGCTCCTCGCCCGGCAGGCCCAGCAGCTCGCCCACCCGCTTGCGGATTTCCAGGCTCAGGGGGTGATCGCTCTGCAGATAACTCTCCAGGGGCCAGTGCAGGCGCCGACAGGTGGCGAGGAAGGCGGCGTGCTTGCCGGAACAGTTGTGCTCCAGGGGGCTGCTCCCCCCCTCCGGCACGGGGCAGAGCAGCTGGCAGGCCTCCAGGTCGGCTCCCCAGAGGATGCGGAAGGCCTCGCGGGCGTGGGTGGGGGTGCCGGCGTGGGAGGCGCAGGCGATCGCCAGGCCCCTCTCACCGCAGCCCACCTGCTCCGCCGCCCCGCTGCTCACGAACAGCATCGCCTGGAACGGTTTGAGAGCCGAGCGCACGAAGCTCAGCCGCTGGGGGTCACCGGCGCGCATCAGCACCCGTCCGCGCGGATCGCAGACCACGGCATGGACCCGATGCATGGACTCCGGGATTCCCTCCCGCAGCAGGCGCACCTCCAGGGGCGGCACGCCGGGACGGCTGGACCCGCTGAAGCTTGAGGACAGGGACATGGGGGCAGAGGGTCCGGTGCCGTGTCAGAGAGCCTGACAGACCCCCGCTCCGGCCAGCAGCAGCGATCCGGCCAGGGCCATGCCGCGGCCGAGGCGCACCAGCACCGGCGCCACCTGATGGCGGGCCACCAGGAGATCCTGCTGGCGCCAGCTGAGCGGTTTTTCCCACACCTGGCCGTCGTACCAGCCCGACTCCTCGTACTCCACCTTTTCGGAGACCAGGCGACGGTGCACATACCGCCAGCCGAGCCACTGGCGGAAGAGCAGCAGCAGGGGCAGCAGCACGGCGCTGATGGCGCCGGCCACCAGCAGGCGGGGAGGGTCATGGCGCAGGGGAACGCTGCCGCTGGCCACCAGCAGGCAGGGCCCCAGGGCCAGCAACCAGGCGAGCACGAGGGCCCGGATCAGGCGGCTGGGGCCCTCAGCGGGCCAGGCGAAGAACCAGGATTCCCGCAGCTGCGCATACTCCCGGAGGGGCCGCTGCTCGGGCGGCACCGGGCAGGGGGCTGTCTGGGCCGGCAGGCCCGCGGAATCACTCATGCCCGCACGGCCGCCGAAGGGCTGACGTAGCGGATCTGTTGGCCATGCCCCCAGAACGACTCCAGGTCGTAGAAGCTGCGCT
>JBIKTO010000217.1:0-5294 GCA_044348065.1 Cyanobium sp. | reverse complement strand
GAACCGTGAAGCAGCTCTCAGAGAGAGCAGGTGAGATACCAACCCTCGCTGCCGCCGGGCATCCAGCGAGGCAGCCAGTTTTTGTTGGAATAGTGCTCCTTTTTGCCCAAGGTGTCGTTGGGATTGCCGCCACCGGGGTAGCCGCCACCAA
Source organism: Cyanobium sp. (assembly GCA_044348065.1). GTDB lineage: Bacteria > Cyanobacteriota > Cyanobacteriia > PCC-6307 > Cyanobiaceae > Cyanobium. Next base: position 5,143 of record JBIKTO010000217.1, on the reverse strand, counting down.
CAAGATCACAACTTCCGTAGGGATCGTTCATCCAGAAGCCGGTGCTGTCGTAGCCGATCACCACCGTCCAATGTCCGCCGCCACTGGGAGCAGCAACCGAGCCGTGATGCAGCCAACCCACAGCAACGGGACGGCCGGCATCGATTTCAGCTTTCAGGGTTTCCGGCTTGCCATTGGTGCGGAATTCGGCCTTCAAACCAAGGCTTCGCAAAGCTTGCAGTTGGGCGTTGCTATCGGTGGAATCACCATATTTGGCGCGGAGGTGGTTGTAAGCATTGGCATCTTTCAGCTTGCCCCAGTAACAGGCCAACATGGCGCAGCTGGCGGAGAAGCAGTCGCGCCAACCCTGGCCATCATCCATCAGCATCTGGTCGAAGTAGGCCACCTGCAGGGGATTGGGGTGGGCGGGAGCTGCCACAGCCACGGCGGTGGGAGCAGGGGCGGTCACCGCATTGCCGCTGGGCATCGCGCCGGCGGCGATCGGACGGGCGGGGCTGCCGGCGGCGAGCCCGCCGGCAGGGGAGGCCATGCCCTGGCGCCAGAGATCCGCTTCGGCCTGGCGGCGACGCAGCAAGCCCTGATGGACAGATGTTCCGGGCATGCAATAGAGCAGCAGCGCATCGGGGACCTTGGCCCAATCCTTCTCCCGCAGACATTTGCTGATGGTGTGGAAATCGGATTCGTTCCCGTAAAAGTCCTGTCCAAGGTTCCAGGCAAAGGAGATCAGACACGATTGCTGCTTGCCGCTCATCTCCGCCCAGAAAGGAATGGTGCGAGCGAGATGGTTGGCGCAGTCGCCCACCATCGTGCTCAACAGCTGATCCGCTTCCGCACGGGAAAGGCTCTGACCCGGCACGACGGCCTGGCCATTGACGCGGGTGAAGCCATAGCCGATCGTCCAGGGAACGCCGCCGGTGGCCGGATCGGGATAGGCCTTGTCGCTGAAGCCTTCAAATTCGACGATCAGCTTCAGGGCGTCGCTATGGCCATTCAGGCTCGGGGCGGGCAGCGCGGCCGGGGGCGGCGCTGCGGAAACGGGGGCGGGGGGCCGAGCGGGAGCTGGGGCTGGGGCGGGAGCTGAGGCGACAGGAGCGGGAGCTGGAGCGACTGGAGCGGGAGGTGGTGCGAAAGGAGCGGGAGGAGCGGCGGCGATCTGGTTGGCTGGCACGGCCACGGGGGCAGGGGCGGCGGATCGTGTTGCACCGCTGGACCAGGTGTCCTCCGGCCGTGCCGATGGCAGGGGGAGGCGCCGGGCACCGGGAGCGAAGATCTCGGAAAACTTGGTGGCGATATAAGGCGCAAAGAAAGTCAGTCCGGCGTAGAGGAAAGCGGTGACGCCATTGATGTCACCAGGCATTTCACAAGTGCGACCAAAGTGATAGATACTGATGATGCCAAACCCAAAATAAAAGAGGATCAGCATGATCAGGCCAGCCAGTGCGATCAAGCGGCTGACGCTGGGCACGAGTTCTTTTACGGTTACCGGCTCGCCCTTATCATTAAACACTGGGGTGGCGGATCCATTCGCAGAGAAATAACTGACTGCATTGGGCTCCGAGAGAGCCTTCTTGATTTCCCAGCCATGACGAATCAGTCGACGGTCGATCTGAATGAAGAAGACAAAGCAACCAATCAGGATAAAAACGGTCAAGAAAGAGAGCTCATGCTGACCCAATCTCCCGATTTTGCAGAGCTCAAAGCTATCCATTAACCGGCTGGCGGCAGGAGCAGCCACGGCCGGGTCCAACGCAGGGCCCGCACCCGGTGCAACCGCGGGGGCCACAGCAGGAGCCACCGTGGGCGCCACAGCAGGGGCAACCTCCGGGATGGCACCGGAAAGATTGGCGGGCAATTGCTTGGCGCCATCGACGAGGGCGGCTGCACCCACGCGGGCCTGCTGCCCCAGCTGCTGAGCCCAAACGGGCAGATCAAGGCTGAGGAGGAACACGCCGATCAGGGCGGAAACCCGCCGGATGGCATAGAGAAATGAGGTGACCCCCCAATCGGCAGCAGAACGCCGACCACGCGGCAGACCACGCTGCCGCCCGGGTGGGCAGGAGCGCCGAACACGGCGAGGATGCGGGGCCCGATCAAGCCCAAAAAACCGAGGAGCAAGCATCACTCGCCTGGCTCACGTCATAGTCCATCCTGAACACACGCCAGGACCAAGTACAAACACTCAACAATTTGTGACATGACACGGGTTTGGCCAGTCGCATACGGCTGTCACCCGAGCGGGCGGCCCAGAGCTCGGGCCTGCAGACGGGGATCCACGGAGCTGATCCATCGCCTCGGGATTGACCGCTGAATGGTCAGCACAAACCACACCTAAAAAAAGTGCGGAGGGCAACAAAATCCCAACGCCGATGGTCATGCCAAGCAGAAACGGCAGCTCTGTCTGCTGGCCATCGGCACAAGGAAGACAACCAGCCAGGTTGGTTCTCGTTGCGCCGTGCCTGCGTTCCGAATTGATGGGGGGAGAAGGGATCAGGAGCCGCTGGCCAGGGCCCGCTCACCCATCTGATCGGCTTCATGCTCCAGGCTGGGGTCGTCGTTGACGTCAACACCCCCATTGAGCTGCAGGGTGGGTTGCACCCGACCCTGGGCCTGCTGGACGAGGTGCCAGGCCTCATGGGGGAGGTGGCGATCCTGACCTGGGGCGAGGTGGATGTCGGAGCCCTGGGCGTAGGCGTGGGCGTTGAGCTGGGCGGGCTTTTCGGAGTTGTAGTGCACGCGCACGTGGTCCATGGCCAGGCCGGAGAGGGCCTCGATGCCACTCTTGAGGCCATCGGGCATGCCGGTGCGGTTGGGGGCTGGGCTTGCCGGGGTGGTGGCGAACTTGCCCTGGAGGAGTTCTTCCTCTTCGGGGGATTGACGCTGGACGGTGCGGAAGCGGCCTTGCAACAGTTCTTCCTCTTCCGGGGTCTTGCGTTGCAGTGTGCCCAGGGCGGCGCCATCGGCCAGGGCCTGCAGGCGTTGCAGCTGGGCCACCTGGGGGCTGGCGTCGGCGAGGGCCTGCAATCGCTGCAGAGGGCTCTGACCCTGGGCGGCCTGATCGCTGCGGTCGCGCCGCTGACTGGCCCGGGCGTCCTGCCGATCGGCGGCGGCATGGGCAGAGGCGGCATGGACGGCGGTGGCTGTCTCGACCATGGGGCGACTACGGGGTCCTCCATTGTGCCTGGTGTTGGGTATTGGCTTGGGCTCAGCCCAACGCATCCGGATCGGGCGAACTGACGTCTGCGATCAGGGTCAGGAAGAACTGGAACCGGGCTCGGTTGGTGAGCGTGGGGTTGAGTTGGACTCGTCCGGAAAGCAGTGCTGCTCGATCAAGGCGCTTCATGCTTTCTGTCTGGCGTGCTCGCGCCATGGCCTCCGGCCGACTGCGGCTACATCCTCAGCTCCTGCTGCATCTTGCGCTGCTCGTCGTGCATCACGCGCTGCTCGTAACCGGGATCCTGTCGCCAGTTGAGCAACTGCTGCGCAGAAGCCTTCGGCGACGACAAAAACTGTCGCCGACGAGACAATGATGAAAGGGATTCCCCATGGCTGCTGGAGCTGGAGGGCGATGGTTTCTCGCTCTGCCGCAGAACCACGCAGACCGTGAGCGATCTGAGGGTTCTGATGGTGCTCACCCATCCCGATGCCGACACCCATCGCGCCCCCGCGAGTGGTGCAACGGCCGTGGTTGAGCGGGTCTGTGGGGCCTCGCGCCAACAAGTCAAGCGTGGGGCATGCCGGTTGCCGGCTGACTTGCCAAAGGGCCCGCCGGCCCCCGAGCATGACGGGCCTGCCCACACGCCGCTTCACCATGCCCGCTGAACGCACTTTCCTCGCCATCAAGCCCGACGGGGTGCAGCGCGGGCTGGTGGGCGAGATCCTCGGCCGCTTTGAGCGCAAGGGCTTCAAGCTGGTGGGCCTCAAGCAGCTCACCCCCACCCGTGAGCTGGCGGAAAGCCACTACGGCGTGCACCGCGAACGGCCCTTCTTCGCCGGCCTGGTGGAGTTCATCACCAGCGGCCCGGTGGTGGCGATGGTGTGGGAAGGCGATGGCGTGATCGCCGCCGCCCGGCTGATGATCGGCGCCACCAAGCCCCTCGAGGCTGCCCCCGGCACCATCCGGGGCGATCTGGGCATCAACATCGGCCGCAACGTGATCCACGGCTCCGACGCCCCGGAGACCGCCGAGTTCGAGATCGGCCTCTGGTTCCAGCCCAGCGAGCTCAGCGACTGGACCCCGGCCGATCAGGGCTGGCGGATGGAGGGCTGAGCCGCGCACCGCAGGCCCGATCCAGCTGTTGGAAGTAGGGGGCCGGCGCCAGCCGGGCCATCACCCGGGCCTCCGCCTCCCTCGACCACTGGGAGGGGGGTACCAGCAGCTCCATCTCGCGCCGGTCCCTTCGGCCCAGCTGGCGCGCCACCGTGTCCGCGGGCAGCCACGCACGCCCTCCCAGGCAGAGGCTCTGCACCAGGTGCCAGCCCTCGTGCCGCAGGGTGATGGTGGGATCCCCCCGCCGGCATACCACCACCACGCGGCTCCCCCGCACGTACAGCCCCTCGAGACCGGGCTCGGCGCAGCGGCGATGGTCGCCCAGCACCGTCACACCGCGGGCCTGGAAGCCCGCCAGCAGCTCCTGCCAGGCGCCCCCCGCCCCCAGCAGCAGGGGCGCCACCACGGCGACACCCGGGAGGTGCCGCGCCGTCGGGCCGGCCGGGCCAGAAGCTGCAAGCTTGGAAAAGAATTTCTTAAGGTCTCCGGTTCCGGCCTCAAGCCAGCCCGTGGGAGGTTGGGGTTGGCCTGAAAACAATCTGAATGCAGGGCTCATTTTGGTGGGGCAGCCGCCAAAACGTTCATGGTGTATGCGTTGCTTGCATTCTTGCTGAGCGGGAGCCTGAGTGTTTGCGGAGAAAGGTGATTTGTGTTGTTCGGGGCAGGGGTCCTACAACGGTCGGGCCGGCAAACCTCTGGTGCCGTCGGCCATCGCACCCTTGGTTAGGTGCCCGCCCACCTGCATTCTGGTCATGGCGCAAGCACTTGCTAAATCCCGCCACAGCAGTTTCTCCACGCTTTCGAAGCCTCCTCTTGGGCGCTTGATTGCTGCACTGGCAGTGCTCGATCTGAGTATCTGGAGCTACGTGGCCATTG
>JBIKTO010000216.1:0-5296 GCA_044348065.1 Cyanobium sp. | reverse complement strand
GCCGGTGATTCTCGATGCCTGGTTTTCCCTCGAAGCCTCCGCCCCCTTCGCCGATGGCCTCGAGCGGGTGGAGCGGCTGCTGCATCACCCCCGCTTCGATCCCACCGCCCCCAATTCCGTGCGGGCCGTGCTCGGGGGCCTGGTCGCCAACACGCCGGTGTTCCATGCCAGCGACGGCAGCGGCTACGCGTTCCTGGCCGAGCGGATCGTCGAGCTCGATGGCCGCAATCCGATCACCGCCTCCCGCCTGGCCAAGGTGTTCAGCCGCTGGGCCAGCTACACCCCCGAGCGGAGTGAACGCATGCGCGAGGCCCTGCTCTCCCTGGCCGCCGCCGATCTCTCCGCCAACAGCCGCGAAGTGGTGGATCAATGCCTGGGGGCTGAGCCTGCTCAGGCCTGAGCTCAGGGTGGTGGCAGGGGTGGCGGCAGCGGTGGCGGCGCCGCACGCCTGAGCAGGGCGGGCTGGCGGGGGGCCGGCAGCTGGAACGCTCGGCCCGGCTCACCCGGCCGAGCGGAGGGGTCCGGGGGGAAAGCCTGCTGGTGCAGCATCCGGAATGCCTCGCGCCGGTACTCCGGCCCCTCCTGGCCGGCATGCCGCCCCCAGAGGCCCTCCCAGTAGAAATAGATCACCCCATGGCCCCGCTCGGAGGCCAGCCGCACCTTCTCCGCCAGGGTGGCCATCTCGGGGGTGCGACTGCCGAAGCCCGCCAGAATGCCGATCTCCACCGGCATGCCCCACAGACGGGCCTTCACCAGGGCGGGCTGGTTGAGATCCTTCTCGAAGCCGCGCACGGAATAGGCGTAGTTCTGGACCACCAGGTCATCGATCAGATGGCCCAGGGCCCAGAGTTCCCAGTCCTGCAGCCACTGGTTGTAGGCGAAGCGGAAGGGGCCGGGGGAGAGGCTGATCACGGTGCGACGGCCGCCGGAGGCCTGATTCAGGCTGGCCCGCAGCTCCCGCAACAGCCCGGTGAGCTGGTGACGACGCCAGGTCATCCAGGCGCGGTCGCTGCTGTTGGCGGGGGGTTCGCGGCCGGTTTCGCGGCGGTAGAGCTCGCGGGTGAAGTCGTCGTAGCCCAGCTCGACCGGCCAGGCGAAGTGGTCGTCGAGCTGGATGCCGTCGACGGCGCAGCGTTGCACGATTTCCCGGATCAGGCCGATGAAGCGCTCCCGTACCCCCGGGTGCGCCGGGTTGAGCCACACCCGCAGATCCTTGAGCGGCGAGGTTTTGAGATTGGCCCCATGCATCGCGTAGAGGGCGCTGCCATCGGCGCGGCGCAGGATCCATTCCGGATGGCGGCGCACCACCTCGGCATCGCCTGGCTCCATCAGGCCGTATTCGAACCAGGGGATCACCTGCATGCCGCGGCGCTGGGCGGCACGGGTGAAGCGGCAGATGGGGTCGAGGTCCGGGGCGCTCTGGGTCAGGAATGGTTCGATCGGCGCCCAGCGGCTGCGGTGGAAGGTGGCCCCGCGGCTCCAGACATTGGGGTACAGGGTGTTGAAGCCAGCGGCGGCCAGCTGCTCCACCGCCGTCTCGATGCGACGGGCGTCGTAGTAGAGGGGGCTGGGGTAGTTGGTCAGCCACACCCCGACGCGGCGGGTGATGGGCTCGGGCAGACGGCTCGCGGACCCCGTGCGGCCGCCCAGATCCCGGGCCTGGCCGGGCAGCAGCCCCGCCAGCTGCAGCGCCCCGGTCAGGGCCAGGGTGAGCCAGACCGGCAGGCGTCGCTTGAGGTGGACCCGCAGCGGCAGGGGGTGGCGCGGCGAGGGGGTCAGCGGAACATGGAGCTCACCGAGCTCTCCTCGTGGACGCGCCAGATGGCCTCGCCGAGCATGTTGGCGACCGACAAGACCCGCAACTGGGGGAAGCGGCGATCGGGCGTCAGGGGAATGCTGTTGGTCACCACCACCTCCTCGAACAGGCCGGGTTCGGAGAGGCGCTCCACCGCCGGTGGGGAGAACACGGCGTGGGTGGCGCAGCAGAGCACCCGGGCGGCGCCGGAGCGGCGCAACAGCTTGGCGCCCTGGCAGATCGTGCCGCCGGTGTCGATCATGTCGTCGATCAGCACCGCCGTCTTGCCGGCCACATCGCCGATCACGGTGAGGCTTTCGGCCACGTTGTGACCGGAGCGGCGCTTGTCGATGATCGCCAGCGGGGCGTCGTTCATCTGCTTGGCGAAGGCCCGTGCCCTCGCCACCCCGCCAACATCGGGAGAGACCACCACCAGCTCACCGAGGTTGCGGGTGCTGAGGTAATCGACCAGCACCGGTGATCCGAAGATGTGGTCGCAGGGGATGTCGAAATAGCCCTGAATCTGGGAGGAGTGCAGATCCATCGCCAGCACCCGGTCCACCCCGGATTTGACCAGCAGGTTGGCCACGAGCTTGGCGGTGATCGACTCGCGACCCGCCGTCTTGCGATCGGCGCGGGCGTAGCCGTAGTAGGGCACCACCGCCGTGATCTGCCGGGCGGAGGCGCGCCGGCAGGCGTCCACCATGATCAGCAGCTCCATCAGGTGGTCGTTCACCGGAGCGCAGGTGGGCTGGATCAGGAAGACATCGCAGCCGCGGATCGACTCCTGAATCTGGATGTACAGCTCCCCATCGGCGAAGCGCTTGATCACCCGCGGGCCGTCGGGGATGCCGAGGTAGGCGCCGATCTCGTGCGCCAGCTCGGGGTTGGAGGTGCCGCTGAACAGGCGCAGCCGGCGCAGCTCCTGGTTGTTGGTGGGATCGGCACCCCGCTCCTGCCGTTCGACGGTCGTGAAGGTGGTCACGGACGGCAGCGGGGGGTCATAACCACGATGGTAGAAGCGTGCTGGTCGGGCGATGGGGGCCACGATGACGCTTTCCGAAGACAGGCGGTCGCAGCCGGCGGGGCTGGTGCTGGCCGGCGTGGGCGCGCCGCCGGCGCTGGCCGAGCGCCTGCGGGCGGCGGCGCAGCGCCTCGCCGCGCTCACCGCCTGGCCCCTGCGCCCCTTCGATCCCGCCCTGTCGCCCCGCCAGGCCCTCCAGGACCTGGGGGAGGGGCGCTCCACCGCCCAGGCGCCGGCCTGGCTGGCGCCGCTGAGCGTCGACCCCGGCCTGGCCCTGGGGGAGGGGCCCAGCTGGGCGGAGGCGCTGGGGGCCTGGCGCCAGCCCACCCTGCTGATCCTCGATGGGCCCCAGCTGGCCAGCGGCTGGCCCGCGGCGGCCACCGCCCTGCTGCGGCAGGCGCGCGTGCCGCTGGTGGGGCTCCTCCAGTGGGGGGGGGAATGGCAGCCGGAGCGCCGCCGCCAGGATGGCCTCCCCTGGCTCGGTGAGCTCACCGCCGCCGATGGGGGCGACGGTGAGGGGGAGCTGGCCGTGCTGGCGGCCCTGGCCCGGCGCTGGCGCGGCCTGGATCTGCTCTGAGCGCCCGCCTGGGCCTCAGGGGGAGGGGGCGGGCAGGCTGGTGGTGGGGCCGCCGGCGGCGCCCGCCGCGGGGAGGGGTTCCTTCCACAGCGGCCGGGAGCCGCTCCGGCTGAGCTGGCGCAGGCTGCCGTGGCCGGGTTTGGCCGGATCGAGCGGCAGGCTGGCGAACTCCACCGGCCTTGGATCATCCAGGGCGGCCGCCAGCAGGCTGAGGGTTTCGCGCGGGCTGAGGTTGGTGTCCACCTTCTCCGCCAGCGAGGCCAGCAGGCCCGGCAGGGCGGCCAGTTGCTCCGGCTTGGCGAGGCGCTCGCGCAGGGCGATCTCCACCACCCGATGGTTGCCGCGTCGACCCGATTCCCCCAGCCAGCGGTCGCGAAAGCGCAGCATCTGCTCCACCTGGGCGCCGCCCATGCGCTGCAGGCCCGGCAGCAGGTTGATGCGGTACTTCAGAGACTTGTCTTGGTAGCTCATCTTGCGGGGCGGGCTGATCTCCAGACCGCCCAGACCGTTCACCAGGTCGCGCATCCCGCCGCGGGAGAGCACCAGATAGCGATCGGGCTTGGGGGCCTCCAGCCCCACCAGTTCGCGTACGGCATCGGCCACCAGCACCACACCGCCCACCCGGTAGAGGCTGCCCAGGGCCACCGGGCGCTTCCTGCCGGGCAGGTTGACGGCCAGCTCGAGGGGGAGATTGAGCACCTGCAGCGGCCCGCGCGGATTGACCCGCACCAGCAGCAGGGCATCGCTGTTGGCGGGGCCCTTCGGCGCGGCGGCGTTGACCGGATCGCCGAGGCGATCGGAATCGAGGCCGATCACCAGCACGGTGATCGCTCGCCGCGGTTTGTCGGCCAGGGTGGCGGCGGTGATCTCCTGCTGGGGGATTCCGGAGGGGTCGCGCCGGGGCCAGATCAGGCCCAGAAACCAGCTCGCGCCCACGGCGCCCGCCAGGGCGCAAGCCGTCCAGGCCAGGCTGCGGCGCGATGGCAGCCGCAGGCGCAGCCAGCCCTTCCCTCCCCGGGACTCCGTGGTGGAGGTGAGGGCCGCCTTCGAGGGGCGGCGGCGGGAGGAGCGGGAATCCCGGCGGGGAGGCATCGCGGCGTGCGGATCACACGACAATGCGCCCCACTCTGCTGCAGAGACGAGCGCAAGCCGGCGATGGCGTCGCCGCCCGAATAGGTTGACGGGCACGACCGCGTGAGCCGTGACCGCCGCCCCGCCCACGAGCCCCTCCGGCCCCCTGCCGCCCCACGAGCGGGCCCGGCCGCTGTCGAAGGGCAGCGTGTACCCCGCCCGCGATCTCTGCAGCCAGTGCGGTCTGTGCGACAGCCGCTGGGTGGCCTACGTGCGCCAGGCCTGCGCCTTCCTCAACCAGCGCTTCGACGCGATGGAGGTGGCGGCCCATGGCCGCAGCCGCCACCTCGACAACGAGGACGAGCTCTATTTCGGCGTGCAGCAGCGCATGCTCAGCGCCCGCCTGCGCCAGCCGATCGCCGGGGCGCAGTGGACGGGCATCGTTTCGCGGATCGGCGTGCGCGCCCTGGAGACCCACCTGGTGGATGCGGTGCTGTGTGTGGGCCAGAGCCCCGACGACCGCTTCACCCCCGTGCCGACCCTGGCCCGCACGCCGGAGGAGGTGCTGGCGGCACGGGTGAACAAGCCCACCCTCTCCCCCAACCTGGAGGTGCTGGAGCAATTGCCCGGCAGCGGCATCCGCCGGCTGCTGGCGATCGGCGTGGGCTGTCAGATCCAGGCCCTGCGGGCTGTCCAGGCCAGTCTGCCGCTGGAGCAGCTCTACGTGCTCGGCCTGCCCTGCGTCGACAACGTCAGCCGCGAGGGACTGCGCACCTTCCTGGAGAGCGCCAGCGCCTCGCCGGCCACGGTGGTGCACTACGAGTTCATG
>JBIKTO010000215.1:0-5298 GCA_044348065.1 Cyanobium sp. | reverse complement strand
TCGACCGGCAGAACGAGCGACAAGAGGAGCTGGCTGCCACGATTCGCCGCACCGAGGAGGAGGTGAACTCCGCACAGCGACGGATCGAGGAGATTGGCTTCAAGCAGCAGCAGATTCCGGCGGCGGAGCGTAAACAGCTCTATGCCCAGTACGACAACGCCCGCCAGCAGTTGCTGGAAGCGGAAGGCCGCCTCATGGATCTGCGTGACCGACTCGATCTCGGCCGTCTGCGTTCACCCGGCGCCGGTCAGGTCTTCGACCTCGCTGTCAAGGCCGGTGAGGTGGCGACCACGGCGCAGCCGGTGATGCAGATCGTGCCCGAGAAAGGGCTGGAAGCTCAGCTGACGGTGTTCAATCGGGATATCGGCTTTGTGCGTACAGGCTTGCCAGTCGATGTCCGCGTCGATTCCTTTCCTTTCACCGACTACGGGGCCCTGAAGGGGACGGTGACGCGCATCTCGGCAGATGTCAAACCGCCGGATGCTCTCCATCCTCAGCCCTACTTCCCCGTGACCATTCGCTTGAGTCAGACCAAGCTGAGCCGCAACGGCAAGGTCTACCCCCTGCGACCCGGAATGTCGGTCAGCTCCCTGATCAACATCGGCCAGAGACCCGTGCTGAGCCTGATCTTCGATCGCATCGGCTCCTTCTTCGAATCCACCCGCGGCATTCGCTAAGCAGGCAGATAGGGATTGGCTGTGCCCCCCAGCGGACTGGAGATCAGGGCGATCGGCTGGCTGGTTCCCTGCCCGGCGCTGCCCAGAAGATGCAGCACCCCCCCACCCCCGGGAAGACCGTCACTGGCGATCGCCAGCTGGCGGGTGTTGTCGCTCATGCCGGAGAGCAGCTGGTCGAGCGGGGCGATCGGCAGGAGGCGGGCATTCCCCACGGCTTCGACACCGCCGGGGGTGAGCACCTGGAGGTTCTGCCGCGTCTGGCCATCGGATCCCACCTCCAGCTGCAGCCAGCCGATCCGATCCCCCACCCCCACTCCGGCGCCGCCGAGGTTGCTGCTGCCGCTGATATCCAGATCCTGAAGATCCGGGAGGCCGCTGCGCCCATCCCAGCCTGTCGGTGGCGGGTTGTCCAGATTGCCGAACAGAAAGAGGTCGCGGCCGCCTCCACCGCGCAGAGCGGTTCCATTTCCAGGCTCTGACAGCCAGGGAGTCCAGCGCAGATAGAGGGTGTCATCGCCATCGTTGCCATCAAGGCCGGCGCTGAGACCGGAGCCGAGCAGCACATCGCTGCCGATGCCTCCCTTCACCTGCTCAAAGCCGCTGATGCCTCCAGAGCGTCCCTGGAAGATGCCACTGGCGCTGCCCAGATCCAGGTCGACTGTGATCGGCAGCGTCCAGCTGCTGAACTCCAGGCGGTCGAGACCGCTCCCTCCGACCAGCCGGCCCGTGAGAGTTCCCTCGAGATCCATCACCGCTACATCGGTGCCGTTCCCAAGGGTGATGTTTTCAACCGAATCGAAGCGCACGCCGGCCAGGCTGCCGTGATTCGTGCCGTTGACGATCAGCAGGTCGCGGGAGCCGAGAATGCTGCCGCTGCTGTCCAGGCTGTCGCTGCCGCCGCCGCCGTTGATCTGGCCGGCCAGGCTGAGGGATCCGAGCACGAAGCGATCCTCTCCATCGCCCCCCTGAACCAGCCCACCCAGGCCTTGTTGCGCAATCAGGCTGCCGCCTCCGTCCCCCAGGAGAATGCGGCTTTCCCCGAGCACGGGTCCCTCCAGCAACAGGGTGTTGCGCCCTGAGCCCAGATCAATGGTGGAGTTGATGATGCTGCCGTTGACCCGCACAACGTCATCGCCAGCCCCGGTCATCACCTGGGAGTCGAGCAGACCGATGCGCTCCAGCTGGATGCGGCTTTCCAGGCCACCAGGCAGGATCCCCTGCAGATCACCGGCCAGATCTTCCTGGATATGGGTGAGGATCGAAACGGCGTCGTTGCCGGCACCGGTGTCGATCCAGCTGTTATCCAGGCCCACGGCCCTGGCGTTGAGGCTGAACTGCAGCGATTCCAGAGGCCGTAGGGATTCATCCATCCCCATCGGGGCCCGCAACTGGAAGGACAGCCCACGCCCTTCCGCCAGACCGCCGGCTTGGCGACCCGCGACATCGAGGAAGCCGCTGCTGATGGTGAGCGTGTCGTCGCCACTCCCCAGCAGCACTCCGCTGTTCTTGAGGCCTTCGGTGAGCAGGTCGAAGCTGAGCCGGGCACGCTGGCTGTCGCCAAGGCCCGTGAAGGTGAGCTGGGTGATCGCCTCCAGATAGAGACCGTCGTTGCCGCCACCACTGTCCACCCGGCTCTGCTCCATCGCGGTGGTCCGGGAGCGAACGTCGGCTCTGGCGTCGCCGGCGGAGAGAAGTCCCAGCTCCAGAAGATCCTGCGCGTTCAGGATCAGGAGATCCACCTCCTCACCATCCAGAACGGTGCTGCGCAGGAGGCCGACATGCTCCGCGATCAGCTGGAGATCAGCGTCGCCGAGCTGGGAGGAGGCCATGGAGGGCAGAATCCGCTCCGATTGGATTTCGAGCTGAGGAATGCGAGCCTGGCGCAGATCCAGCAACGAGTCGCGGATGCCTTGCTGACGGAGTTCGGCACTGGCCTGCGCCAGACCCTCCACCGTGCGGCTGATGGCTCCACTGTTGGTGCGCACCAGCACCAGCACCACCTGGGGGAGGGGGCCGGAGCGGAGGTCGGGGCTGGTCGGATCCGAGCGGGGGCTGCCGGGGCCAGAGGGCCCGGGGAGGGCCACCGGAACGGAGGGGGATGGCGCTGTCGGCGAGAGGGCCGGCTGATCATTGCTGAAGCCGCCACCCCCCCCGCCGCCACCGCCGCCCCCTGAAAACGGCGGCAGGGCGCTGCTGCCGAACCCTGGATCGGCCGAGGAAAAAGGCGGGAGGCGGGGCGCTATCCCAACGGATGGGCCGCCCCCGGAAACACCTGGCGCCGCTGGAGCACCAGGAGCGTTGGAGAGAGGCTCAGGCCTGGCCAACGGTCCAGGATCAACATCCCACTCCTGCAGGGGCGCGGCCCGAATTCGCCCAGGACGGGCCTCCATCTCACCAAGATCGAGCGGTCCGGGATCTTCAACCGGTCCTCCTCGGGAGGGCATGCCCGCTGCGGCCGCCTCCTCGACGAGGTAGAGCAGCATGATGCCCAGGGCTGCGCCCGTGAGCACACCCTCGAGGGACACACGGCGGCCGTCCTTGCGCAGACTGACCGTGTCGGTGAAATCGCTCAGTGAGCGAGCAATGGCGCCCAGAAAGAAAGTATGTTCATCATGAACCGATCAGACCCATCGCCGACGGCTTCCGTGTGCGGATTCGGTAATTTGCGCAAAAGCGCATGAGCGGTTCCCCGTCCAAGCGGTCGGAAGGCTGGCTGCGCGGGGGCTGACTCGAAGACAATGGGGCACCCTGAACCGAGTGGATGGACCATCGAGCTCGCACGAAGCTGCGTATCGGCCACGTCTCCCTCATCCACCGCCTGAGCGTCTCCCCGGCGCTGCCACCAGCGTTGACCTTCACCCTTGCCCAGGGTCAACTGCGTCCCTGCACCTGGGCCCATGCTTTCGTGATCCTGCCCGGTCACCCCCATCCCTTTTCCCGCCATTTCGGCTTCGACGGACCCGAAATCCTCTATTTCCGTCAGCAGCGGCCCCAATACTCTCTCGACTGGCTCGACAGTGCCTTCATGCTGGAGCTGGCGATGCAGCAGGTGCTGCGTCAGATCCCGGAATGGCTTCCCTGCAGACGGGCTGAGCTGGGCAGTCCTGAATTGATCGATCGAACCCAGCTGATGCTCCATTACCTCAATGGTGATTTCCCCCAGCTGGACAATCTGCTCGCGGTTTGCGGCGATTTTTATCTTCTGCACCAGGAATTGCAGGCCCTCAAGGGGTTCCCCTCCCTGCAGACTCACTGACGGTTGTTGACAAATCAACTCCTTCAGCGCCGTGCGGGCGCCGCAGGCTTCTCCCAGCGCAGGAATGCCCCCGGCTCCAGGCGCAGCCAGGGGCACAGGCGATCCCCCACCTGATGAAGATCCGCCAGGGGCCGCCGCTCCGGTTCAAGGCTGCCGCTGGGGTGTCCGATGCGCTGGTCATCAGGGGCGAGCAGCAATCCGATCGCTCGCGTCTCTTTCCAGCGCGCCAGCCTTCCGAGGAGTTCCGCCAGATCCCCCGCCGTCAGAGGTCTGGCCTGGGAGGCCTCCAGCAGCAGAGCGAGCCGCGGCTGGGCCAACAGCGCCAGCAGCCGGGGATGGTACTCCTGCTCAAGCCTCAGTCCGCGTTCGGCGGCACAGCGACGCAGCTCCTCCATTCGCGGCGAGACATCAGGGCTGTCCAGGGCACCGTCCCAGGCCAGCACGGCGCTGAGGCCACAGCTCTGGAGGCTTGGATCTTCGCCGAGGAGATGGCCCAGCTTCGTGCCCTTGGTGCGCAGGTAAGCGGCGTTGTCGGCGCCCGGATCCATCACCAGGGGCACCCGGTCGACCACCTCCAGCCCGTAACCACCAAGACCGGCGATTTTGCGCGGGTTGTTGGTGATCAACCGCAGCCGCTTCACCCCCAGATCGCTGAGGATCTGGGCGCCGACGCCGTAGTTGCGCAGGTCGGCGGGAAACCCCAGGCGCTCGTTGGCCTCCACGGTGTCCAGGCCGCCATCCTGGAGGCTGTAGGCGCGCAGTTTGTTGATCAGGCCGATGCCCCGTCCCTCCTGGCGCAGATACACCACCACCCCTTCGCCCGCGCTTTCGATCAGGCGCAGGGCCGCTTCCAGTTGGGGTCGGCAATCGCAGCGCAGCGAACCGAAGGCATCGCCGGTGAGGCATTCGGAGTGCACGCGCACCAGCACCGGTCCGCTGGCCCGCTCGGGATGGCCCTTGACGATCGCCACATGCTCGCTGTTGTCCATCTCATTGCGGTAGCCGATCGCCCGGAAGCGGCCGAAGGCGCTGGGGAGGCTGGCCTCCGCCTGGCGGCGCACGAAGCGCTCCGTCTCCAGCCGGTAGCGGATCAGGTCGGCGATCGAGATCAGACGCAGGCCGTGGCGGCGTGTGTAGTCCACCAGCTGGGGCAGACGCGCCATCGAACCGTCCTGGTTCTGGATCTCGCAGATCACGCCGGCGGGATAGAGACCCGCCAGGCGGGCCAGGTCCACCGCCGCCTCGGTGTGCCCCGCCCGCTTCAGCACCCCGCCGGGGCGAGCCCGCAGCGGGAACACATGGCCGGGTCGGCGCAGGTCATCCGGGCGGGTGGCCGGATGGATCGCCACCTGAATGGTGCGGGCC
>JBIKTO010000214.1:0-5301 GCA_044348065.1 Cyanobium sp. | reverse complement strand
GCTCCAGGAGCGGGGGGGGCGGGATCTGCGCGGTTTGGCCGGCGATCTGGCGGGCAGCCACGACAGCGACGAGGAGCGCTGGGCCTGGCTGGCCCGGCGGCTCGTGCAGGAGGAGCTGTTGAGTGAGAGCGATGATGGCGCCCAACGACTCTGGCTGCGCTCCAGTGGTCGCCACTGGTTGCGCAGCCCCTGGCCGTTGCACTGGGCGGCTTAGGTCAGCCGCGGGCCTTGCAGAGGTCGCCGACCAGCTGCTGTTCGAAGTCGGCCTGGGGGTCGTCCCAGGTCTTCCACTGGCCGGCCTGGCTGGTGGCATTGATCTTGCGGGCCGTGCAGTTGATCGCCAGGTAAAGCGACTGCCCTTCGCCGTTGAGGGTGGGGGCCACCATGCTGCCGCCCATCGGCTGCCAGTTGGCCCAGTCCACCTGCAGGGGGCCGTAGGTGCGCCAGTCGGGCTTGCCGGTGCCCGGGGTGGAGGCCAGGCCCGCCCCTCCGGCCGGGCGGCTGGCCATGGCCGTGGTGGTGGCGGGGCTGGCGGCGGGCGTGAAGCTGGCGACGGGGCGGGGCTTCGGCGTGGGGGTCGCCGCCGCGACCGGCTGGGCCACCGCGGCTGGCCTGGCGGTGGGTGTCGGACGGGCGGCCAGCGGCTTCGGCGTGGGCCGCGGCGTCACGGCGGCGGCCGGGGCGGGACTGGCGGCCGGGCTGCCCTTGAGCTTGAGGCGGGTGCCGGCCTGGACCAGGTCGGGGTCGCTGATGGCGTTGATGCTCACCAGCCGGCTCATCGGTACGCCGTAGCCGTCGGCGATGGTGGAGAGGCTCTCGCCGGGACGGACCACGTGCTCGCTGGCACCGCGGCGATAGCCCCCGCCGGGAGTGGCGGCGGCGGCCGCGCCACTCACCCGCAGGCTGCGGCCCGCTTCCACATGATCCGGGTCGCTGATGCCGTTGATCGCCATCAGCCGCTGCATGCTCATGCCGTGCCGTTCGGCGATCTGCGAGAGGGTCTCGCCCTCCTTCACGGTCACCGTGCCCCCGCCGCTGGCGGTTGCGGCCCGAGAGGAACCACTCCCCGAGGATCCGGGCACGGTCAGCACCCGACCGGCCTCCACCAGATCGGGATCGCTGATGCCGTTGAGCTTCATCAGGCGGCTCATCGGGACGCCGAGGCGATCGGCGATCTCCGACAGCGTTTCACCCTCCCTCACGGTGACTTGCCCGGCCAGGGCTGGCAGGGGCAACACCAGGGCCAGGGCCAGGGCGACGATCGGGCGGCGCATGGACGCTAGGTACGGGGCACGCCGGCACCATAAGGATCAACCCGGCTCTCGCCCAGCCCCCCGGGGCACCAATTTCCCAAATTCGTTTCAGCGCAGCAGCCATTCCATCCAGCGCAGCTTGCCGGCGTAGGGGGGATAGCGGAGCGGGGCATCCAGGGCGAAGGGTCGCCTCAGGACGCTGCGGCGATGGGAAAAGGCCAGAAAGCCATCCTCCCCGTGGGCCTGGCCCATGCCGCTCTCGCCCACCCCGCCGAAGGGCAGGGTGGCCAGCCCGGCCTGAAGGATCACGTCGTTGATCGCCACGCTGCCGGAGCGGCTGGCCGCCAGCAGCCGCTGCGCGGCCGATTCGCTGCGGCTGAACAGGTAGAGGGCCAGGGGGGCCGGGCCGCCGCGGATCCGATCGAGGGCGTCCTCCAGGTCGGCCACCTCCAGCACCGGCAGCAGGGGGCCGAACAGCTCCTCCTGCATCAGCGGGTCGGACTGGGGCTCGGGCACCGCCACCACGGTGGGCTCGATCCGTAGCCGCTCCGGGTCGCTGCCGCCCCCCAGCAGGATGCGCCCCTCGCGGCGGGCGCCCTCCAGCAGGCCGCACAGGCGGTTGAAGTGTCCCGGGTTCACGATCCGCGCCAGATCGGGGCTGGCCAGCGGATCGTCGCCGTAGAAGTTGCGGATCTCCGCCGCCATCGCCGCCAGCAGCGGCTCCCGCACCCCGGGCACCACCAGCAGGTGGTCGGGGGCAACGCAGGTCTGGCCGGCGTTGGCGCCCTTGCCCCACAGCAGACGGCGCGCGGTGACGGCGATGTCGGCATCCGCCAGGGCGATGGCCGGGCTCTTGCCCCCCAGCTCCAGGGTCACCGGCGTGAGGTGGCGGGCGGCGGCGGTCATCACCAGCCGGCCGACGCGGCCGCTGCCGGTGAAGTGGATGTGATCAAACCGCTCCTCCAGCAGCCGGGCCGCCACCGCCCCGTCGCCACACACCACCTGCACGGTGTCGGGCGGCAGGTGGCGGGCCAGGGAGCGGGCGATCAGATCGGCCGTGGCCGGGGCCAGCTCCGAGGGCTTGACCACGGCGGTGTTGCCCGCCGCCAGGGCGCTCACCAACGGCATCAGGCAGAGCTGGAACGGGTAGTTCCAGGGGGCGATGATCAGCACGCAGCCCAGGGGTTCGGGCACCACACTGGCCTGGGCGGGCCGGGCCCACAGGGGCACGGAGCGCTGCCGGGGTCGCATCCAGACGCGCAGCCGGCGCCTGGCCAGGGCCACTTCCCCCCGCACCAGGGCGAGCTCCCCATGGGCCTCCAGGGCCGGCTTGCCGAGATCGGCCGCCAACGCCTCCAGCAGCGCCGGCTTGATCTCGCTCAGCAGGTTCTCCAGCCGCTGCAGCTGCTCCAGCCGCCAGGCCAGGGGGCGGGTCTCGCCTCGCAGCACGGGGGCACGCATGGCCTCCAGGGGTACGGCCAGGGGCGCCAGCGGGGGAAGGGGAGAGGGGATGGCCATGGTGGAGGGGCGGATCCTCTGGATGCAGCCGACTTTGGCGGACCCTGGCGCTGGCTGGGGTTCAGAGGGGTGGCTCCTGCTGGCAGCTGCGTTGATAGGCCTCCAGTCGCAGGCGGTCCAGGGTGGGATCGCTCGGGCCCTCGAAGGCGAAGAGCAGGGCGGCGGCCAGGGCCCCATCGCCTCGGCCCACGGCCTGCTCCACCGCGCTCCGCCAGGCGCCGGGATCCGCGCGCAGGCTCCTCAGGGTGCCGTCCGTCTGGCGCAGCGTGGCGCCATCGGCGGGGCGCAGGCGGATCTCGGCGAAGGAGGTTGGCCCGCTGTCGACGGGTTGGAGCAGCAGCCGGAGGTCGTCCCCGGGGGCCAGGGGGGGCAGCGGCCAGGCGATGGGTCCCTCGATCGCTCCCCCCGGGCCGCTCTGCCGCTCCCAGAGCACGGTGGAGCCCCGCAGCACGCGAATCCGGGCCAGGGGTTCGCGCACGAAGATCGTGGGCCGGCTGAGGGGCACCCTGGCCAGCGCCCGGCCGCTGCGATCGGTCTCGGTCCGCGGGGCGATCACGCAGACCTCCGCCGCCGCCGGCGGCAGCGCCGAGGCCAGCCCGGGCAGCAGCGGCGTCAACGCCAGCAGGGGCAGGCCGGCCCATCGCCTCGCCATGGCGGGGTTCAGGAGCATTCGCGTTCAGGTCCGCTCCCGGGATCCTCCGCCATGGCTGCGTACACCGCGAGAGCCTCGCGGCAGTGGCGCCGGTGGCGCTCCCGCAGGCTGGCAGGGGTTTCGATCCGCAGCCCCGCGCCGAAGCCGAACAGGGCCGTGCGCAGATCCACATCCTCCTCCACCGTCCAGGTGGGCAGATCGATCTCCACGGGGTAGGGATGGCTGTCGCCGGAGAGGTTGGGGTCGAGCCGATGGGGGGCCTCGGCGTGGTGCCACCAGCTGTCCCCTGGCAGGGGGAGGGAATAGCGGGTGTGCTCGATCGGGAAGCGCTGCAGATTCTCGCGGATGAAGGCGAAGGCCCAGGGCTGGCAGGAGAAGCGCAGGGTGGTGAGGGCCTGCTGGCGCCGGCGGGGCGATTCGGAGGCCACGGCCAGCTGGGCCTCCAGGTCGCGACCGAAGTGGATGCCGCCGCAGTGGTGCAGCAGCCGCTGCATCCTCACCAGGGCGCGCCGCCGCGCCTCGGGGTCGCGCCGGTAGCCGCCCTCACTGCGCCGCAGGGCCAGGCGGTCGAGCCGTTCGCAGCGGATCAGCCCCTCCTCCCGGCCGACGCTGTCCTCCTCGAACACCAGGTACCAACCGATCGTGTGGAAGAGCAGCTGCAGCGGCCAGACCCGCAGCAGGCCGTCCGGTCCGCCGACGTAGCCCGCCGCCGAGGTGTACCGCTCCAGCAGCACCCGCCGGTTCTCGGCGATCGCCGTCTCCAGCCGTTCCGCCTGCCGCTCCGCGGCCAGGGAGTCGGGGCGCACCATCGCCGGGTGCAGCACGGATCGGTTGGCGAAGGCGCGCAGGGGCGGTTCGTCGCCGTCGCGGCCCGCGGGCCAGGCAAGACGCTGGTCGAGCTCCCCCAGCAGGCCGTGGGCGGTGGGATCCCCAAGCCGTTCGGAGGCCTCCCGCACCACCCCGTGCAGCTCCCGCAGTCGCGGGGTCGAGAGCAGCGCTGTGCCGAGGGCGTAGCCGCGCCGCACATTGTCGTGGCGCCCCCGGAAGCCGTAGGGGGTGAGCAGCTTCTCCAGGTCCTTGCGCAGGCTGGCGGCCTCCCCGGGCAGGTAGGCCCCGGGGGTGGCCTCCATCCGGGCGATCAGGTGGTCCCCCAGGGGCACGCCGGGCTGGCGGTCGAAGGGGTTGTGGAGGATGTGGCGCAGCAGCGTCGCCAGGCGCACGAACACCGCCCGGTCGCCGGTCGGGGGAAAGCCGCCGTTCACTGCGCCCCAGCCCGTGCCCCGGACCACGTCGCCGCCCGTCGGGGGATCGGCCATCGGCGGGGGCGGCGGCGGCACGATCGGCGCCTGACGGTTGCCCCGGCCCCAGGCGTCGGCGCTGAAGCCCTGCTCCTGCAGCCAGATCAGATCGGAGCGCAGGGCGGCGGCATCGGCGTAGCAACGGCCGTGCAGCCGCCCCAGGAAGGCGGCGGCCCGTTCGGCGAGGTCGCCGCTCGGCAGCGGTGAGATCACCGCCTCCAGCTCGGCGCGGGTGAGCGGGTCGCCGGCCTCCAGCTCCGGCCAGCGACTGAGCAGCCGCAGCAGGTAAAGCAGCCGCTCCATGTCGAGCAGGCGCGAGTAGCCGTGGCGCTGCCAGTGGCGCTCGCGGTTGGTGGCGGCCCGGATCCGCCGGTCCAGCCGGGCCAGCTCTTCCGCCAGAAGCGGGGTGAGCGCCTCGTGGTGGGTCGGCACCACGGCCACCACCGCCGCGAACCCCTCGGCCCGGGAGGGGCCGAAGTGGGGGTCGCCCAGGGAGGCGGCCATCTCCTGGATCACCGCTTCCGGCACCCGTCGCTCGCGGCGGCGATTCCACTCCAGGCAGGTGGCCAGAGGGGTGTAG
>JBIKTO010000213.1:0-5314 GCA_044348065.1 Cyanobium sp. | reverse complement strand
TTCGCGCCAGCGGCCTGCTGCTGCTGCCCCTCCTGCTGGTGGCCGCGCTGGGGGCCGGGTTGGAGCGGGCGATCGCGGGCGGCCTCGGTGACGCTGAAATCCCGGTGGAGTGCCGCCTCGGCGCCGGGCCCTGGCAACCGTGCCGGCTGCGGGTGGAGGAGGTGGGCGCCCATTGGTTTCTGCTGGTGGGAGATCGCCGGATCGAGTTCCGCCACGACGGCAGCGGCACCGTGACGATGGGGGAAGGGGGACAGGCTCGGCCCGTCACCAGTCGCTGGCTGGAGGACCGCAGCCTCTGCTGGGATGGCACCTGCGCCCGGGGCGACATCCCGCTCGACTGAGGGGAGCCTTCAGAGGGTCGCGAAGGCCCGCTCCAGCCGCTCCCGGTCGCCGGCAGCGCCGAGCACCACCAGTTCCAGCTCCTCCACCCCCTCCGCTCCGCCTCCGGCCCCTTCGTACCAGCTCTCCAGACGGGGACCCACCGCCTGGATCTGGAGGGTGAGGGGCCGATCGGCCTGGCGAAGCCGACCCTTCAGGCGAATCACCGGTTCCTCGACCAGCAGCTGGCGCAGGCGCTCCTCCAGGGCGCTGCGCTGCCAGCGCCCGCTGCGACGCACCAGCAGCGAGGCCATCGCCACGTGGCTGTGGTCGTGGTGGTCGTGGTGGTCGTCGTCGTGGGGATCGTGGGGAGCCCCGGCGCGGCGCGGGCCGGCGAAGTCGCCATCGAAGATGACGCGGGGGTCGAGTTCGCCCCGGGCCATCGGCAGCAGCGGGGTGCCAGGCCGCAGCCGTGGTCGCAACGCCTCCGTCACCCTCTCCAGGGCCGCCGGATCGAGCAGGTCGGCGCGGCTGATCAGCACCAGATCGGCCGCCTCCAGCTGCTCCTCGAAGAGCTCCTCAAGCGCCGTGAGGTGCTCAAGGCTGGGATCGGCGCGCCGCTGGGCCTCCACCGCCGCCGCGTCCCCCACCACGTGGCCGGCGGCGAGCGCTTCGCCATCCACCACCGTCACCACCGCGTTCACCCGGGTGCGGGTGCGGATGGCGGGCCAGCCGAAAGCCGCCACCAGGGGTTCGGGCAAGGCCAGCCCGCTGGTTTCCACCACGATCCCGTCCAGACGGTCGGAGCGCTCCAGCAGCTTCTCCATCGTCGGCAGGAATTCGTCCTGCACGGTGCAGCAGAGACAACCGTTGGCCAGCTCCACCAGGCGACCGGAGAGCTCCTCCTCCGGACAGAAGCCGCAGCTGGCGATCAGATCACCATCGATTCCCACCTCGCCGAATTCGTTCACGAGCACGGCCAGACGCCGCTGGCCCTCGAGCAGCAGCCGGCGCAGCAGGGTGGTCTTGCCGGCGCCGAGGAAGCCGGTGACCACCGTCACCGGCAGGCGCTGGGACGATTCATCGGCAGCGAACGCTGCTGTGGCCAAAGGTTCGCGCATCGCTCAGGCCAGCAGGGGCGCCAGGGCCAGGGCCGAGCCGGCGCCGACCAGGGCGAGGGCGAGCCAGCGACGGGTGCGGGGAGCCAGGCGGGCGGCGGAGCGGGCCAGCAACCGCAGGGACGCGAACAGCAGCAGGCCCTGGCTGATCGCCAGCCCCAGCAGGTAGCCCGCCACGGGCATCGAACTCCAGCCGAGCACCGGGGCGCTGAGCACATAACCATGCAGGGCGAAGGCGGGCAGAAGCCAGGGCGTCGGCAGACGGCCCAGCAGCACCAGGGCCACCACCGCCAACGAGAGGGCCACCAGCGGCTCGGCGCCAGGCAGGCCGGGCCACAGCAGGCCCGCCCAGCTGCCCAGCAGACCCACCACCAGCAGTGCCAGCATCCAGCTGGCCTTCCGGCGCAAGCCCACCAGGGAGAGGGCCAGCAGGAAGAGGAGGTGGTCGGGGCCGAGCACCGGATGGAGGAGGCCGCTCAGCAGGCCATTGAGGGGGGTGGGCTGCAGCTGAAGCAGCTCCATGGCGTGGTGGGCCTGGGCCGGGGCGACCCCAAGGGCCAGCAGGGCGGCAACGGCGACGCCAGCCGGCGCGCCGTGGAGAATCTTGATCATCGAAGTGCCGGTCCGCGCCGGGCGAAGGGGGCAGGGGACCGGCGGGCGTTCTGGCTGGCTCCCGGAGGGAGCGTCACAGCTGCGGGACAGCGCCGGCTCACCGGACTTTCCCCGTTTCCTCCGCGGGCTGATCCCCCGCGGAACCGGTCCAGCCGCACTGTAGGCGCGCCGCCCGGCCGGGGCCCAGCCTCTGGAGGCTCAGCGGCAGGCGAGGCTGTCGCGGGTGGTCACGCCGGTGAGCGGATTGATGCCGCTGGCCCTGGCGCAGAGAGCCTTCTGCTCAGGCAGGTCGAGAACGGCGTCGCTGAAATCGGCGCCGTCGATGCGGGCACCGCGGAAGTGGCTTTGCATGAGCATCGCGTTGCGCAGCACCGCCCCCTCCAGGTTGGCGCCATCGAAGCGGCTGGCGTAGGCCACCACATCCTCGAGGTTGGCCCCGTGCAGATCCGCCTCCTGGAGATTGCTGGCGTTGAAAACGGCGCCGCGCAGATCCGTGTCGCTCAGGTTGAAGCCCTGCAGGTCGGCCTTGAGAAATTCCTCCTGCTGCAGGTTGCGGCCGTGCATATCCGGATCGAGGGCCTGGAGGCTCCGCTGGGAGCGCAGCTCCGGAGCCGTGATCGCCGCCGCCGGCGCCGCCAGCGGGCCCACGTGCAGCAGCAGCAGCAGCACAGCGAGCAGCACGGGTCGCAGCCGAACGGCCAGCGCGGTGATGGCGTGGCGCAGGTGTGCCCCCATGGCCTCAGGCTTACGGTGAACCGACAAGTTATGGCAGTCATGGGCATGACCCTGCGGGTGGTGGTTCCCCCCCACCCCCTGATCGGCCACTGGCTCACCCTCCTGCGGGACCGCCAGACCCCACCGCCCCTGTTCGCCACGGCGATGACGGAACTGGGGCGTTGGCTCACCTACGAAGCCCTGCGGGACTGGCTGCCGGAGCGGAGCGTCGAGGTGGAAACCCCCCTGGGGCGCTGCGAGGGCCGGGTGATCGATCCGGCGGTGCCGGTCCTGGCGATTCCGGTGTTGCGGGGCGGCCTGGGGCTCTGGGATGGGGCGCGCACGGTGCTGCCCGCCGCGCGGGTGGCCCATGTGGGCCTGCAGACCGGCGGGGCCGATGGGCACTGCCACTGGTACCTCGATGATCTGCCGGCCACGATCGCTGAGCGGGTGGGGGTGCTGGTGTTCCTGCCGGTGCTCGCCAGTGGCGCCACCCTCGTGGCCCTGCTGGAGCGCCTGGCCGCCCTGGGGGTGAGTGGAGCGCGCCTGCGGGTGATCACCAGCCTCTGTGGAGCGCCCGGGCTCAAGCTGGTAGGCGAGCGCTTCCCCGAGCTCACGATCTATGCGGCCGGCATCGATCCGGAGGTGGATGAGCAGCGGCGGCTGCGACCCGGCTTCGGCGATGCGGCGCGGAGGCTGTACGGCGGTTGAGACGTCTCCGCCCGCCTAGGCTGGCTTCATTGCTGCCTGCCTGGCCCTTCGTCGATGCCTGATTCCAGGGCTGATTCCGTGGCGCGCGGTGGCGGCGGCGCGATTCTGGCCAGTGCCCTCGCCGGCGGTCTGGTCGGCGCCGCAGGCCTGGCCTGGTGGCTGTTGAACCGCTCCGAACGGCGGCGCTTCGAGCACCAGGCCCGGCGGGTTCTCCACCAACCCGAGATCGCTCCCCACGATCTGGAGCGCCCTCCCCTCGATGCCCAGCTGCACGACCGGGTCCAGCAGCTCAACCAGGCGATCGATGAGGTGCGGCGCCAGCTGGAGCGCATGCAGCCCCAGAACTGAGCGGCCCCCTCGGTAGGTTCGGAACACCAGCCTCCCGCCCCCATGCTTCGCTCCGCCGCCATCACCCAGGGAATCCAGCGCTCCCCCAACCGGGCGATGCTGCGGGCGGTGGGATTCGGCGACGACGACTTCACCAAGCCGATCCTGGGCATCGCCAACGGCTACAGCACAATCACGCCCTGCAACATCGGCCTGAACGATCTGGCCCACCGCGCCGAGGCCGCCGCCCTGGCCGCCGGCGCCATGCCCCAGATGTTCGGCACGATCACCGTGAGCGATGGCATTTCGATGGGCACCGAGGGGATGAAGTATTCCCTGGTGAGTCGCGAGGTGATCGCTGATTCGATCGAGACCGCCTGCAACGCCCAGAGCATGGATGGCCTGCTGGCGATCGGCGGCTGCGACAAGAACATGCCCGGCGCCATGCTGGCGATGGCGCGCATGAACATTCCGGCGGTGTTTGTGTACGGCGGCACGATCAAACCCGGCCGACTCGGGGCCTGCGATCTCACCGTGGTGAGCGCCTTTGAGGCCGTGGGCCAGTACAGCGGCGGCCGCATCGATGCCGAGCAGCTCACCGCCATCGAAAAGAATGCCTGCCCCGGCGCGGGCAGCTGCGGCGGCATGTTCACCGCCAACACGATGAGCGCGGCCTTCGAAGCGATGGGCCTCAGCCTGCCCTACAGCTCCACCATGGCGGCGGAGGATCCCGAGAAGGCCGACAGCGCCGCCCGCAGCGCCGAGGTGCTGGTGCAGGCGGTGGCCAAGGGCATCCGTCCCCGCGATCTGCTCTGCCGCGAGGCCTTCGAAAACGCGATCAGCGTGATCATGGCGGTGGGTGGCTCCACCAATTCCGTGCTCCACCTGTTGGCGGTGGCCCGCACCGCCGGCGTGCCCCTGAGCATCGATGACTTCGAAACGATCCGCCAGCGGGTGCCGGTGATCTGCGACCTCAAGCCCAGCGGTCGCTTCGTGACCGTGGATCTGCACCGGGCCGGGGGCATCCCCCAGGTGATGAAGCTGCTGCTCGACGCCGGCCTGCTCCATGGCGACTGCCGCACGGTGGAAGACCGCACCCTGGCCGAGGTGTTGGCGGAGGTGCCCGGCGCGCCCCCCGCCGATCAGGAGGTGATTCGCCCCCTGTCCCAGCCGCTCTATGCCCAGGGCCATCTGGCGATCCTCAAAGGCAACCTGGCGGCGGAGGGCGCGGTGGCCAAGATCAGCGGCGTCAAGAATCCCACGATCACCGGTCCGGCCCGGGTGTTCGAGAGCGAGGAGGAGGCCCTGGCGGCGATCCTCGCCAAGCGGATCCGCGAGGGGGATGTGGTGGTGATCCGCTACGAGGGCCCCGTGGGTGGGCCGGGCATGCGGGAGATGCTGGCGCCCACCGCCGCGATCATCGGCGAGGGCCTCGGCGACAAGGTGGCCCTGATCACCGATGGCCGCTTCAGCGGTGGCACCTACGGCATGGTGGTGGGGCACGTGGCCCCCGA
>JBIKTO010000212.1:0-5316 GCA_044348065.1 Cyanobium sp. | reverse complement strand
TGGTGGGGCCCTCCTCCCCCACCGGCAGGGGCTGGGCCAGGTCCTCCCGCATGCGCCGGATCCGCTGCAGCAATCGCAGCCGCCGGCTGCGGGCGGTGATCGTGAGGAAGAGGCGCACCGGCACGTAGACCAGGGCCATCACCAACCCCAGCACGGTGATGGCCACAAACACCATCCCGTTGGCGGAGGTGGCCGGGCCAAGGCCGCTGTCGGCGGCGCCGGCCACGGCCCCTTCGATCGCGCTCTGCAACAAATCGTCCATGGGGCGAAGCTACCGGCGCGGCGGCGATCGCGCAGGGCCACCGCGGTGGCGCGGGCTTACGGCAATCCCCACCGACCCTGTCGTGGAGCGACCGCCGGCGGCGTGGGAGGCTTGAAATCCCGATTTTCAGCGCCTGAGCGATGGCCAAGTTGATCCGGTTCGCCGATGAGTCCCGCGACGCCCTGGAGCGGGGTGTGAACGCCCTGGCCGAGGCGGTGCGGGTCACGATCGGACCGCGGGGCCGCAATGTGGTGCTGGAGAAGAAGTACGGCGCCCCGGATGTGGTCAACGACGGCGTGACGATCGCCAAGGAGATCGAACTCAAGGATCCCTTCGAAAACCTCGGCGCCAAGCTGATGCAGCAGGTGGCCTCAAAAACCAAGGACAGCGCCGGTGACGGCACCACCACCGCCACCGTCCTGGCCCAGGCGATGGTGCGGGAGGGGATGCGCAATGTCACCGCCGGGGCCAATCCGGTGGAGCTGCGCCGGGGAATGGAGAAGGCGGTGGCCCAGGTGGTGGAAGGCATCCGCGCGCAGTCCAGCGCCGTGGCGGGCGACGCGATCCGGCAGGTCGCCAGCGTCAGCGCCGGCAATGACGACGAGATCGGCCGCATGATCGCTGAAGCGATGGAGCGCGTCAGCGCCGATGGGGTGATCACGGTGGAGGAATCCAAATCCCTCGCCACCGAGCTGGAGGTGACCGAAGGGATGGCCTTCGATCGGGGCTACGCCTCCCCCTATTTCGTCACCGATCCCGAGCGGCTGGAGGTGGTCTACGACAACCCTCTGCTGCTGGTCACCGACCGCAAGATCGGCGCGGTGGCCGACCTGGTGCCCGTGCTCGAGGCGGTGAGCCGCAGCGGCAGGCCGCTGGTGATCCTGGCCGAGGAGGTGGAGGGGGAGGCGCTCGCCACCCTGGTGGTGAACAAGACCCGCGGCGTGCTGCAGGTGGCCGCGGTGCGGGCGCCGGGGTTCGGCGACCGCCGCAAGGCGATGCTGCAGGACATCGCCATCCTCACCGGCGCCCAGCTGATCTCCGAAGACCGGGCGATGGCGCTGGAGAGCGTGGGCCTGGCGGATCTGGGCAGCGCCCACCGCATCACGATCCGCAAGGATGAGACCACGATCGTGGCGGATGAGTCCCGCAAAGCCGCCGTCAGCGACCGGGTGGCGGCGATCAAGCGCGAGCTCGCCAACACCGACTCCGACTACGACCGGGAGAAGCTCAATGAGCGGATCGCCAAGCTGGCGGGCGGGGTGGCTGTGATCAAGGTGGGCGCCCCCACCGAAACGGAGCTGCGCAACCGCAAGCTGCGCATCGAGGACGCCCTCAATGCCACCCGGGCGGCGGTGGAGGAGGGGATTGTGGCCGGTGGTGGCTGCACCCTGCTGAGTCTGGCGGACGCCCTCGCTCCCCTGGCCGCGGACTGCTCCGGCGATGTGCGCACCGGCGTGGAGATCGTGCGGCGCGCCCTGTCCGCGCCCGTGCGCCAGATCGCGGTGAACGCCGGCGTGGATGGCGAGGTGGTGGTGGAGCAGATCCGCCGGCAGGGCAAGGGCTACAACGCTCTCACCGGGGTCTACGAGGATCTGCTGGCCAGCGGCGTCGTCGACGCCGCCAAGGTGCTGCGCCTGGCCCTGCAGGACGCGGTTTCGATCGCGTCGCTGCTGATCACCACCGAGGCCGTGATCGCCGACAAGCCGGAACCGCCGGCTCCCCCCGCTGCGGATGGTGGCATGGGCGGTATGGGTGGTATGGGCGGCATGGGCGGTATGGGTGGCATGGGCGGGATGATGTGATCCCGGCCGGAGCCACCGGTTTCAGAAGGTGTCCACCAGGCGCGCATGGATCCGGCAGACGCTCAGGGCCTGCCGGGGGGGGTTGTTGCACAACTTGCCGAGCTCCCGGTTCAGGGCCTCCATCTGGGCCACCGTCCGCGGCGAGAGCGGTAAGCCCAGCAGCAGCCCGCTGAACAGAGCCACCCCCGGCAGCGTGATCACGGCGCGCGCGGCACGGACACGTCGGCGTGGGAAGGACAGGAGACGCATGGGGACCTCCCTGGGGCGCGGATCCGGTGCGGAGGGATCCGGGACTTTCTTCCATGCTGCGCGCGGAAGGCCCCAGGGTGTCGAGGGCTACAGGAAAGTTTTGCCTCCCGCCGCAGCTGCCCTCAACCTGCCGCCATCGCCCGCACGTAGGCCGCCACCTGCAGATCCACTCCGGTGATGGCGGTGCCCACCACCACGGCATCGGCCCCGAGGGCGAGGGCCCGGGCCGCCTGCTCGCCGCTGCTGAGGCCCCCTTCGCAGATCAGCAGATGCTCCCCAGGCAATTCCTGCCGCAGGGGTCCCAGCAGATCCCAGGCGGGCGGCGGGCTGCCGGCCGTGGCCTCCGTGT
Source organism: Cyanobium sp. (assembly GCA_044348065.1). Classification (GTDB taxonomy): domain Bacteria; phylum Cyanobacteriota; class Cyanobacteriia; order PCC-6307; family Cyanobiaceae; genus Cyanobium. The sequence goes on along the minus strand of JBIKTO010000212.1, from coordinate 2,654 downwards.
AGCCGAACAGGGTGGTGCCGATCCAGTCACAGCCGAGGGCCGCCGCTCGCAGGCCGTTGGCCAGCGAGTCGACGTCCGCCATCAGGGGAGCCCCCAGTTCGGTGCGGGCGCGGCGCACCAGGTCCGCCAGGTCGGCGCCGCCGGGCCGCGGCCTGGCGGTGGCATCGAGCGCCACCACATCGGCTCCTGCGGCCCAGACCGCCGCCATCTCCGGCCAGCTCGGGGTGATGTACACCGGGCTGTCGGGGTAGGTGCGCTTCCAGAGCCCCACGATCAGCGCTTCCGGGCAGCGGCGGCGCACGGCGCCGATGTGCTCCGGACTCTCCATGCGTACCCCCACGGCCCCGTTGGCCAGGGCGGCCTCCGCCATGGCCGCGATCACCGGCGGATCGCGCAGCGGTGAACCTTCCGGAGCCTGCACCGAGACGATCAGCCCGCCCCGCAGTCCGTCCCGTCCGGGGAGAGCCATCAGCAGGCCCGCGGCAGATCGTCGTCGGCGTCCGGCAGCCAGGCGCGCAGATCGGCCAGGTCGGCCGGCGATGGCGCGGGCCGGCGGGCCGGGGCTGGAAACCGCAGGCGGGGCAGCCAGCGGCGTGAGCCCGTGGGGGTGGCGGCCGGAACGACCGGTTCGGCCAGGGCCGCCAGGATGGAGGCGGTGGGATGGAAGCTGGGCTGGGGGGCGAGCGGTTCCTCGGGGGCCGCGGCCAGCGACTCGCCGGCGGCCGACGCCGGCGGCGAGTCCAGCGGCGACTCCAGCCCCAGCTGCTCCTCCAGCCAGCGGCAGGCCCCATCCCCCTCGACGTTGCGCAGGGTGATGCGCTGGAAGGCCTCCAGAGACACCAGGCCGCGGCGGTGCACCCAGCGTTGGCCGAGAAGCCTGGCCTGGGCTGCATCCCGCCGCTCGATGGCCTCCAGCAGGCAGAGGCGGAGATCGGGGCGGGGAGCGACGGCCCGGCGCCGCTGGCCGGAGGGGGGGGATGTGGGGGCGGAGGCCAGGGGGTCGTCGGTCACAGGGTGGGGAGTCTCAGGTGAGTTTTCGATCCAGCAGGGGGCGGATCGCCAGGAACAGACCCACAGCCAGGGCCGCCAGGATGCCGAGGCAGGTGGCGGCGGTGAGGGATCCGTAGGGGGCGATCAGCACCACATCGCTGAGGCGGAAGGGGCCGGCGTAGGCGGCGCGGATCGGTTCAATCGCGAAGGTAAGGGGATTCAGGCTCGCTAGCCAGCCCAGCCAGGGGGGCATGAAAGAAATCGGAGCCAGGGCGGTGCTGGCGAACAGGAGCGGCAGGTTGGCCACGAAGATCACCGCGATCAGCTCGATGTGGCCTGGCAGGGCGAAGGCCAGTCCCAGGCTGAGGGCTGTCACGGCGAAGGTGAGCAGCAGCAGGGTCACCAGCACCAGCACCAGGCCGGCCGCTCCGGGCCAGCCGTAGCCGAGCAGGGCGGCGGTGAGCAGGATCGCCAGGCTCTGGATCAGGCTGAGACTGGTGATATAGAGCACCGATGCCAGAACGATCGAGCTGCGGGAGCGCAACGGGGCCACCAGCAGACGGTTGAGAAAGCCGAATTCCCGGTCGAACATCACCGGCAGGCCGGCGTTCAGGGCGCCGCTGAAGGCGGTGAACACGATCACGCCGGCCCCGAGGAAGCGGCCGTAACTCATGCCGCTGGGCAGCAGGCCGGCCGGCGCGTTGGCGAAGAGGGCCCCGAACAGCACCAGCCAGATCAGCGGCTGCAGCACGCCCGCCACCAGGGTGGAGGGCCGCCGTGCCAGCTGGACGAACAGCCGTCGGGTGAGGGCGAGGGTCTCCTGGCGGATCTCCGCCAGGGCCGTGGAGCCGGACCCCGCCGGGGTGGGGGCCGTGAGGGTGGGGGTGGCGCTGGTCATCGCAGGATCGAAGGGGTGCTGGGAACGGAGGATGGGGGAGATCAGCGCATCGCCTGTTTGCGTTCGGCCTTGGGATCCCGCTGGCCGGCGACGGCGAGCTCGGCGTCCATCAGGGTGCGGCCGGTGGCCTGCAGGTACACGTCATCGAGGCTGGGGCGGCTCTGGGCGAGGGCGAAGACGGGCATCTGGGCCTCAGCCAGCTGGTGCCGCAGCCGCTCCACCACGCCGCCGTCCTCCACCACCAGGTTGAGGGAGAAGCCCTGGGCCCGGTTCACCACCACCTGGCGCACGCCATCACAGGCCAGCACCAGCTCCCGCACCCGGGCGGCCTCCTGCTCGTCGCTGAACTCGCGCACCCGCAGGGTCACCCGGTCGCCCCCCAGAGCCGCCTTGAGCTCGCTGGGGCTGCCTTCGGCGATCACCCGGCCCCCCTCCAGGATCGCCAGCCGGTCCGCCAGAGCGTCCACCTCTTCGAGGTAGTGGCTGCTGAGCAGCACGGTGGTGCCCTGGTCACGCAACTGGCGCAGCACCAGCCAGATGGCGGCGCGGCTTTCCAGGTCGAGGCCGACGGTGGGTTCATCGAGCACCAGCAGCCGGGGCCGGTGCAGCAGGCCGGAGGCCAGGTCGAGGCGGCGGCGCATGCCGCCGGAGTAGGTGCCGCAGCGGCGATCGATCCAGTCGTCCATCCCCAGCAGCGCGATCAGCTCGCCGATGCGCTCGTCCCGCTCGGCGGGGCGCAGGTGATAAAGATCGCCCTGGAGACGCA
>JBIKTO010000210.1:0-5327 GCA_044348065.1 Cyanobium sp. | reverse complement strand
ATCGACACGCGTCGGGTGGTGGTGTTCGGCCATTCCTGGGGGGCCACCACCGCCCTGCAGCTGGCGGGCGCCGCCCCCAGCTCCCGCCGCCTGCGGGAACGCTGCGATAACCCCGCCGATCCGGAGCGCAACATCAGCTGGGTGCTGCAGTGCAACTTCCTCACCGCCGCCGATGGCCCCTCGCTGGCGGATCCGCGGGTGGTGGCGGTGGCGGCGGTCAGCCCGCCGATCAGCCTGCTCTTCGACCACAACGCGGCCCGGGCGATGAATGCCCGCACCCTGCTGATCTCGGGCAGCCGCGACTGGGTGGTGCCGCCGGGTCCGGAGGCGATCCAGCGCTTCCGCCACCCCTCCGAGCAGGGGCACCAACTGGTGCTGGCTGAAGGGGGCGACCACTTCAACCTGCGCGGACACGGCGATGGTGGGCCGTTGCGGGGTCTGCTGCTGCGCTGGACGGATGCGGCCTATGCCGCTGGCCCCAACGTCCGTCCCCAGGTGGGGGCCCCGCCGCTGCTGGCCCCCGCCGGCTGGGGCAACCCCCAGATCCCCCTGGTGCTTGTCCCCACCGCCTCCCTGGCCCCCTGAGAGGTCAGAGGCTGGGTTCCTCGCCGCTGCCCGTCGGGTGATCGCGGTTCGAGTCGGGCATCCAGTAGCTGAGGTCGTTGTGCCAGTAGAGACGACCCGGCAGCTGCTGGGTGCTGAGCCGGGAGCGGGTCATGGCCGTGACCAGCTGGGTCAGTTCGATCGGCGAGAGATCGGTGCGGATGTCCTCGCCAGCGATCTTCAGCAGGGCTGGCAGCTGCGCCAGGGTGCTGGGCTGGGCCAGCTTGCCGAACACCTCGGCGAGCACCAGTCGCTGCCGCTGCATCCGGCCCAGATCCCCGAGTTCGTCGTGGCGGAAGCGCAGGAAACCCTCCAGCTCGGCTCCCCGCAGCACCTGCCTGCCGGGATAGAGGTCGATCAGCAGACCTTGGGCGTTATCCACGTAGTACATGCGCTTCGGCACGTCCACCTCCACGCCGCCGAGGGCATCCGCCACCCGGATCACCGCGTGCAGATTGACCTTGAGGTGCTTCTGCACGGGTGCGCCCACCAACCGCCCCACCTCGGCCTTGACGTTTTCAGGACCGGCGCTCGCGTAGAGGGCGTTCGCCTTCACCACCCCCAGGGGCTGGGATTCCACATAGGTGTCGCGGGGCACCTGCAGGATGTGGGTGATGCCATCCTTCACCTGCACGGTGAACATCACATCGGTGTTGCCGCCGACCACATCACTGCCCATCACCAGCACCTGCCGCTGGCCGATGCCCAGCGGGTCCACCATCGCCGCGATACCGCGGGGAGCATGCACCAGGGCTGCCAGGGTGGTCCCCAGCAAGGACGGCAGGGGGCCCGCGAAGCCGTAGCCCAGGGCCAGTCCCAACCCAAACACCAACAGGCGGTGGGGTCCCCGGCGACGGTAGGCCTGGGGCATGGATGGGTTGCGGCGGCTCAGCAGTTCAGGAACGGCCCCCAATGTGGGGTCGACGGGCCGACCGCTGGACCTGGAAGCGGAACGAGCGGCTGCCCGGCCCCGTTGCCGCCGGGGTGGAGGTTGGTGGGAGTGGGCCTGACTCATGGTCCGGGACGCTGGCCGAACCATACGGTGCGCTGTCCTGTCACACCAGGGGGTACGACGGTTCATCAGCCGGTCGGCACAGACGCTCCTCAGGCGCTGAGGGGCCCTGGGGCAGGCAGGCTGCAGAGTTGGGATCCGGCAGTTGGCTTTGACAAAGTGGAGCGCGGTAGGATTCTTCGCAGAAGCGATCAATAATGAAGTCTGCGGTTCTGCTCGTGGCTTGGCGCCGTCCCCACACCACTGAGAAGGTGTTTGAAGCCATCCGCGCCCAGCGTCCTCCCCGTCTTTATTTCGCCTGCGATGGCCCCAGGCAGAACGTGCAGGAGGATGGGGAAAAAGTGAGGGCGACACGGACTATTGTTGAAACCAGAATTGATTGGCCGTGTGAGATTAAATTTCTGTATAGCCAAACCAATCTCGGCTGTCGAGTTGGTGTCAGTCGTGCCCTTTCATGGTTTTTTGAGCAGGAGCCGGAAGGAATCATCCTGGAGGACGATTGCGTGCCGCATCCAGATTTCTTCAGTTACTGCGAAGCCCTTCTGGATCGCTACCGCGATGATGAGCGAATCTGGTGCATCAGCGGCAGTAATTTTCAGGATGGCCAGTGGCGTGGCGATGGCAGTTATTACTTCAGTCAGTATCCCCACTGCTGGGGTTGGGCCAGTTGGCGGCGCTGTTGGCAGCACTATGACAGCGACCTAATCCTTTGGCCTGGCCTGAAGGATTCCAATTTACTGGAAACCATCTTTGTCAACCCTCAGGAACGTGATTTCTGGAGTGGGATCTGGGATCTCCTCCACAGCGAAAATCGGCCGGATTCCTGGGCTTACCGGTGGACTTTCACCTGTATGGCGATGGGAGGCATCACCGCCTTGCCGAACAAAAATCTCATCAGTAACATTGGTTTTGGTGCCGATGCCACCCATACAATCGACTCGCGTGTCAGGCACGAAATGGAGAATGGACTCGGCCTCTTAATCCATCCTTCCTTCATCCTGGTTGATCGCCAGGCCGATGCCTACACCTATTTTCATCACATTGATGAGCGCACGTTTGCAGGCCGCATTTCCAGACGGGCTTTGAGATCCGGATTTGCTTCGATCATGAGATTCATCTCCGGCCTCTTGTGAGCATTTCCTGAAAATAGTGGTATCGCTCAACAGGCTTCTATTGCTGCCGCGCGCATCGCTGTTCGGGCAGGCGCTGTAGGGGTCTAAAGTTCTGAAAATTTCTTTTCTGTTCCCGGCATGAAGGCCGCCGTGTTGCTCCTGGCCTGGCGCCGTCCGGGCACCACTCGGCAGGTGATCGAGGCCATACGAGCTTACGCGCCAGATCGGATCTACGTCGCCTGCGACGGCCCCAACCCTTCCCGGCCGGGCGAGGAGAAAAAAGTGAAGGAAACCAGAGACGTTATTGCGCGTGAGATTGATTGGCCCTGCCAGATCAGGCATCTCTACAGCGACAGCAATCTTGGTTGCTGCAACGGCGTCAGCAAGGCAATCAGCTGGTTTTTTGATCAAGAGCCAGAAGGAATTGTTCTTGAGGACGATTGCGTGCCGCATTTTGATTTCTTTCTTTATTGTGAGTCGCTACTTGATCGCTTTCGAGATGATGAGCGCGTTTGGTGTATCAGTGGCAATAATTTTCAGGATGGTCAGTGGCGCGGCGATGGTTCTTACTACTTCAGTCGTTATCCCCATTGCTGGGGATGGGCGAGTTGGCGCTCGCGTTGGCGCCATTATGATCCGCTGCTCTCCAATTGGCCCACCTTTGTTGAATGCGATCTGCTGTTATCGCTGTTTACCGACCCGATCGAACGGTCTTATTGGGCTAAAATCTGGTGGCAGACCTATCTCGATTCCAGCTATGCCACAACCTGGGACTATCAATGGACGTTCCTGTGCATCGCCAACAATGGTCTCACCGCCCTGCCAAATCGCAACCTCGTCAGCAATATAGGATTTGGCGTGGATGCGACCCACACCATCAACAAACTGGAGTCCGAGCATCGCAGCCAGGGCTTGGGACCGCTGCAGCACCCTTCTCTCATGCTTCGTCATGAAATTGCCGATCGATATACGTTTGAATACCACATTGCCGGTCAGATGTTGCGGCAAGGCCTGGCTTTCCGATCTCGCCTGATCACGCCCCTTCTGAGTCGACTCCGCCGCGCCTCCAAGAGTCCCCTACGAGCCCTTGCTAAGGTGCGCTCCATTTAGCATCGCCACTGAGCTTCTCACTCAGCCCGCGTTCCGATCGCCCTCCGTCCGTCTGCATGGCCATGCTTCTGCCGTCTCTGGGCAAAAAAGCCGCCCACCGCATCGCCACCCTGTTTGGTTCCGGTAGTGATGGGTCCACTTCGGCTCTGTTAACGCCAGTGCAAGAGCATGAGTTATTAGCTCTGCCACGCTATGTTCCTGGTCAATTCAGCACAGTAGTAGGAGAGTTGAGTTATGTTGATGCCTGCACATTTGTGGTTTGCGCGCGCGAAATCTTTGAACAACGCTGTTATGACTTTGCTGGCTCTGGCGAGCTCACAATTATTGATTGCGGTGCCAATATTGGGCTGTCTTCTATCTGGCTTGCTTTGAACTATCCAGGCGCTGTCATCGAGGCCTACGAGGCAGATCCCAGCATTCATTCAGCGTTGCTGCGCAACATATCCAGCCTTGGCCTTGAGGATCGTGTGCATGCCCACAATCAAGCCATCTGGACGCATCAGAACGGCATTTCTTTTTTCTGTGAGGGTGGTGCCTCCGGCAGAGCCGCTGAAACCGCCCATGGCAACGGTGCTTTGTCAGCGAAACAGCTGGTGCCTTCGGTCACGCTGGCAGAGTTGCTGGATCGGCAGGCCAAGATTGATCTGCTGAAGATCGATATTGAAGGCGCGGAAAACCATGTGCTATGTGATCCCGCGGTTGATCTGAGCCGGGTTGAGCATCTATTTCTTGAATACCATTCTTTCCAAGACGATCCCCAGATGTTGCCTGAGATTCTCTCGCTTCTCAAGGCCAATGGCTTTCGGTTTTCGATCAAGGAGGCGCGTGTGGTTGCCAATCCCTTCACGCAATCCGAAGTGGTGGATGGAATGGATTTTCAGCTGAACATCTATGCCGTTCGCCGTGCTGGCTGACTGTTGTGTTGTCATTCCAGTCTACCGGTCAAACCTGAGCGCGTCCGAGCGTGCTTCGGTTGTGAATACGTGTCGGATGCTGGGCCAGCACTCGGTTCGTCTGCTCTGCCCCGAAGGAATCGATCTTCAAGCTCAGCAGCCCGAGTTGTTGGCTGAGATGGCTGGTAGGTGTGCGGATTTGGATATCCTTGCTCTCGATCCCGCTTGGTTTGCTTCCACGGCCACTTACAACGCGTTGTTGTTGTCCCCCTCCTTTTACCGGCTTTTTCTCGCTTGGCGCCACATTCTCATTGCCCAGATAGACGCTTGGATCTTCTCGGCCGATTTGTCCCCCTGGCTGCAGGCGCCCTTCTCCTATGTGGGCGCTCCTTGGCAGGCTTTGCCCGCGCTGCCTCCTGGAATGTTCTGTCCCGCTCAAGCTGTCGGCAATGGCGGCCTGTCGCTTCGCAATGTCAGCGACCACGATGCCTTGCTGGCCAGTTGGCGCTATCAGCGATGTCCGGTTCTTGGCCTGCAGGAGTTGTTGGCGGCCCATGTTCCCCTGGATTCATTTCGCTGGAGTCGGCCAGGTCGTTC
>JBIKTO010000209.1:0-5332 GCA_044348065.1 Cyanobium sp. | reverse complement strand
ATGGCCACGATGTCAGTGAGGCGATCCGAGCCCCGGAGGTCACCGCCCTGGTGTCCACCGTGGCGGCCCACCCCTGCGTGCGGGAGGCCCTCACCGCCCAGCAGCGGGCGCTGGGTCGCAGCGGCGGCCTGGTGGCCGAGGGAAGGGACATCGGCACCGCCGTCTTCCCGGAAGCCGAGTGCAAGGTGTTCCTCACCGCCAGCGTGGCCGAGCGGGCCCGGCGCCGGGCGGAGGACCTGCGGCAGCGGGGCTTCACCGTGCCGGCGCTGGCCGAACTGGAGGACCAGATCGCCGAGCGCGACCGCCAGGATTCCTGCCGGGAGGTGGCCCCCCTGCGCCAGGCCGACGACGCGGTGGAGCTGGTCACCGACGGGATGGGGATCGAGGCGGTGATCCAGGCCCTCGTGGATCTGTTCCGCGCCCGGGTGCCTGAGGAAGCCTGGCCGACCCCCGCCTCAGGCCCGCTCTGAGGCGGGGGTCGGCGGCGCCGGCCGCAGCGACTCCAGCAGCCCGGCGCAGGCGTCCTCGAGCAGGTCGAGCACCCGCTCGAAGCCCTCCTCGCCGCCGTAATAAGGATCGGGCACCTCCTCGCTCCTGAGGCGGCGGCAGTGGTGCACCAGGGGCGTGATCGTGGCGCGGCAGCTGGAGCCCGGGGTGCCGGGCCGGGCGCAGCGCTGGGCCAGGGCCCTCACCGCCGCCAGGTTGTCGGCATCCATGGTGAGGATGTGATCGAAGCGCTCCAGATCGGCCGCCTCCAGTTGGCGGGCGCGGCTGGGCAGGGGGATCCCCCGCCGGGCGGCGGCGGCTCGCATGCGCGGATCGGCGGGCTTGCCCACGTGCCAGCCGCCGGTGCCGGCGGAATCCACCTGGAAGGCCTCGGCGATCCCCTCGCGGGCGAGGAGATGCAGGAACACCCCCTCGGCGGCCGGCGAACGGCAGATGTTGCCAAGACAGACGAACAACACGCGGATCGGTGGCGCCGCCGGCCCAGGCTCTCCGCCGCTCATGGCACCTCCCGACATCGCGTGGCCGCCAGTTTGGCGCGCAGGCGCACCACAGGGGTGTCTTCCTGGTCCGGATCCTCCAGGCCCTCCAGGGCCGCCAGCAGGGCCTGCCGCTGCTCCGGCTCGGGATCCATGGCCCCCGCCAGGGTTTCCAGGCCCACCACCACGGCGTAGCGCACCACCCATTCCCCATCGGCGCAGCCGGCCAGCAGCCCCCGCAGGGCCCGCCCGCGCAGCTGCCGACGCTCCGGCTCCGCCAGCGCCTCCAGGCGCAGCCGACCCAGCCCGCAGGCGGCGGCGCGGCGCACGCTCGGCCCCACATCGCTGGCCAGGGCTTCCTCCAGCAGGGGCAGGCCGCGCACATCGCCGATGCCTGCCAGGGCACGCACGGCCCAGGCCCGGGCCCCGTAGTTGCGGGGATCCAGGCGTTGGAGCAGGGGCTCCACAGCCGCCGGTCCGAGCCGGATCAGACCCTCCACCGCCGCCACGGCCGCCCCGGGGTTGTTGAAGCCCAGCACCTCCACCAGGCAGCCGATGGCGGCGCCATCGACGCCCTCCCCGTGGTCGCTGGCCGCGAGAGCCCGGGTGGCCGCCAGCAGCGCTTCGGCGCTCGTCGCATCGCGCACGGCCCGGATGCGCGCCTCCAGGCTCCCCTGCTGCTGTGCCATCGCGTCGTTCACAGCAGGCTGTCCATCGCGGCGAGCACCTCCCCCACCCCGGTGTGGGGCTCATGGACGGTGCCGTTTTCCACCAGCCCCCGCAGGGCGATGAGCTTGAGGCTGTTTTCCGCCAGGCTGCGGCAGATCGGCTCCAGGGCCGGACGCCAACCGACCGCGCCCAGATCCATCAGGGCGGCGCGTCGCACCTGCAGGTGGGGGTGCTCCAGCAGGGCCACCAGATCGCCGGCCCAGCGCGCCTCGCCCGTGAGCTGGAGCAGGGCGCGGCAGGCGGCACTGCGGATCAGGGGGAGCTCATGGTCGGTGAAGGCCGCCACCACCGCGCAGACCGGCTCGCTGGCGACGCCGATCGCCCCGAGGGCCTCGAGCATGGCTTCGCAGGGCTCCTGGAGCCGCGGGCTGTCCGACCGGCGGGCGCCGGCACCCGCCGGACCGCTGGCCAGGCGGCGCAACAGAGGTGCCACGGCCGCTTCAGCGCGCAATTCCCCAAGCGCCCGGGCCGCCGCCTCCCGCAGGCCGTCATCCTCGTCCTCCAGGACGGCCAGCAGATCAGCGACAGCGGCGGCATCGCCCAGCTTGCCCAGGGCCCGGGCGGCATTGCGGGCCACAGCGTTCTCCTCCACGCCGGCGCCGGGATCGCGGGGGCGCCGCTGACGAAGGGCGGTCAGCAGCAGCGGCACGGTCTCAGGATGGCGGCTGCGGTTGCGGCCCAGCCACCAGGCCGCGTAGTACTGCAGCGAGGCATCGTCGCTCTGGCGCAGCCGGGCCAGAGCCTCGGGCTCATCGATCGGCTCTCCGCCGGTGAGGCCGCTGGGTGCGGGGCTGCCGGGAGCGCCGGGGGCCTGCATGGGGGCGTGGATCACTGGGGTTGATGCTGTCATCCCCGGGGCCCCGGAGAAAGGCCCGCGCCAGCCCAAGAAAAAGGGGCTCCTTGCGGAGCCCCGGGGCGTTGCGACTGGCTCGCGGCTCAGACCAGAGCGTTGATCGCGTAGTCGATGTAGTTGTTGGCAATCACGCCGGCGTCGCCGGAGATGCCATGGTTGCCCTTGATGTACTTCAGGGCTTCCACGTACCAGGAGGGAGACAGTTCGAAGGCGCGGTTGATCTCGTCGAGACCGGCGATCAGGTACTCATCCATCGGACCGGTGCCACCGGCCACCAGGCAGTAGGTCACCATCCGCAGGTAGTAGCCGATGTCGCGGGCGCACTTGTCCTTGCCGCGCTGATCAGCCGCGTAGTTGTTGCCCTGCATCTGGGTGGTGTAGGGAAACTTGTTGTACACGGCCTGGGCGGCGCCGTTGACCAGCGAATCCGCGTTGGCGGTCAGCACCTTGGCGGCCTCAAGGGCGTTCTTGGCACGCTCGAAACGACCGAAAGCAGCGTTGATTTCGGTGTTGCTCAGGAAACGACCCTGGGAATCGGCGGCAGCGACGGCCTCGGTGAGGGGAGTTTTCATCGGGGGTAAAAAATGATGAAGGTGAACCGTGAAATTTCAGGCGAGACCTGGCGATCAGGCCACCGCGGCGGCGGCGCGATCGAAGTAGGTGCCGATCTCCGACATCAGGGCGGAGCAATCGCCTTGGGTGATGCCGTTGCGATCGTTGGCGATGGCAATCGCAGCATCCTTCATCTTGCGGATGCCTTCCGCCACCGAAGCGCCGGGAACGCCCAGGGCCAGATAGGTCTCACGCAGGCCGTTGAGGCAGCGGTCCTCCAGAACCGAAGCGTCACCGGTGAAGGCGGCGTAGGTGATGTAGCGCAGCACGATCTCCATGTCGCGCAGGCAGGCGGCCATGCGACGGTGGGTGTAAGCGTTGCCGCCGGGGGCAATCAGCGCGGGCTGCTGGGCGAACAGGTCGCGGGCCGCGTTGGTGACGATCGCAGAGGCGTTGGAGGTGATGCGGTTGACCGCGTCCATACGCTTGTTGCTGTCAGCCACCATCGCCGCCAGGGCGTCGATCTGGCCAGCGTTGATGAATTCGCCACGGGCGTCAGCCTGGGCAACAACCTTGGTGAAGGCGTCGAACATTGAGGATCTCCGGGTCTCGACGAGGGGGAAGTCGGGAAGGGGGGAATGGGACGGGAAGCCAGGGGCATTACTCCAGGGAAATCACGACCGGAATCACTTCTAGCCGGACGAGCTGGATTGGCTGAAGACGGCTCCTCAAGAGATCCCCAAAGGGACTCCCAGGACATCATCGGCAAGGCATCCCATGTGCTGGGCACCGACATATTGTGCAGGGGGTTGTCGGCGCATTCATGATCATCTGGCTGAACTTCACAAAGGGTCACCCGACCATGACTGCCAGAGCTTATGGGCCTGACTTCTTGTGCTTTCCTGAACCTTTTTCCCGGCTGGCACCATCAGCGATGACGTGAAGTCCGGGATTGGAAGAAAAGCTGAAGACTTCTCATCTGCAGCCTCGGCAGCCGCCTGGGCCGCGCCCGGGATGGGGCCGGGGCACAAAAAAGCCCGGCAACCTGAAGGCGGCCGGGCGGATGCGGCGGGCTGGAAGCAGCCCCTGGCTGGAGCGGCTTCAGTTCACCGGCGAGACGCTGACAACCCGGCCACCCTGACGGTGAATGGTCTGCTGGGTCTCCAGCATCTTGTCGAAGGTCACAAAGCGAACGGTGTTGGCGCGCTTGTGCAGGCGGTAGTTGTTGAGACCGGCCACCTCAACCCTGTACACCCGAGCCTTCTGGCCGATGCCCTTCATCATCTGGGTGATTGAACTCTGGGCCACATTGGCCGGCTGCCCCCCGGAGGCGCCGGAGTTGGGGCTGACCACCGGCACCGCCCGATCCTGGTGCAGAGCGGAACCCAGGCGGAAGTTGGTGCGGGCACTGTCGCCCTTCACGGAAGCCGCAGCACCGCGGGCCAGCTGCATCAGCCAGGAAAACTGGCGTCCCTGCTGACCAGCAGAATAGTCCCAACCGTTCAGATAGGGGACAACTTCCTCACCGAAGCGTTCCTGATACTCGGCACTATCGATATAGGAATCAATTTCGGCGTCGTAGCCCTGATCCTGCAGGATGGTGAAGTGATGCAGCATCTCGGCCTTATTTTGAGGAGCGCGGCCGAGCAGGTGCTTGAAGTTAAGCTCGATGAAGTGGTAAGGATTGCAGTTCTCAAAGAAGCGGGCCCTGTAGAGGCCGCTCTTGGCCACCATCCGCACCAGTTCGCGCACGCTGAGGTAACCATTGCGGAACAGCGATTCGGCGCCGGCGAGACGCTCGCTTTCCATGATGTACTGGTGACCAAGCACTTGCTGATAAACAGCGCGAATGATGGTGCTCTTGTCCTGGTCGGATGCGTTCGACCAGTTTTCCTTATTGCGGTCGTTGGCGTACCGCTCAATGCCCAGATAGGGCGCGTTAACCAGTGTCATGGCAAAAGGCCAGCCAAGGGGAGAGGGTGGCGCATGGGAAATCGGAAACGCAATCCCAGGCGATGTGAAGATCCTATGGGGATCTTGCGAAACAGTCTCAGAATCGTTACAGCGCTCAAACTGCGGCGCTTTTCAGCCGTCAAGAGCCAGGCCACACCCAAGAAAAAGGGGCTCCTTGCGGAGCCCCGGGGCGTTGCGACTGGCTCGCGGCTCAGACCAGAGCGTTGATCGCGTAGTCGATGTAGTTGTTGGCAATCACGCC
>JBIKTO010000208.1:0-5334 GCA_044348065.1 Cyanobium sp. | reverse complement strand
CCTGCATGAAGGGCGATTCGGAATCGGGCGAGCCTAAGGGCGCGGCCGATCAGGGCGCGAACCACCGCCGCTTCTCAATCCTTCAGCAGCTTGAGCAGCAGGGCGCCGCCGGCCAGTCCCACCGGGATCAAGACCCAGAAGAGGGCGGCGGTGCCGAAGATTTCAGAGGCCATGGACGGGGGCGGAAGGGTAGGGATCGCGCCCCTGTCTAGCAGGGTCGTCACCGTCTGCGGCCCAGGCGGTGGCCAGGATCAGCGGCCAGGGGGCATCGCTGCGCAGCTGGGCCGCCATCACGCCGCTGGCGCCGGCCTGCCATCCGGCGCTGCGCAGCTGGGCCACCAGCCGCTCCAGACAGGGGGGGCCCTGGGCGAGACGGCGACCGATCAGGGCGGTCGGCCAGCAGCGGGCCGGCTCCCCTGGATCAGCCCCCAGGCGCTCCAGCAGGCGCCGTCCCTCGCGGGCGAGGGTGATGGGGGTGCGGTCGGCCTCCACCAGCATGGCCGCCACGGTGGCGGTGTCCTGGAGCGGGCCCAGCCACAGCGGACCGCTGACCGCCAGGGGAGGGGCCTGGCCACCGCAGTCGCAGGCCGCCCAGCGACCCAGGCGCAGCAGGCTCTGCTGCTGCTGATCGCCACAGCCATGGCAGTGGGCGACCATCCCCAGCCGGCTCTCCTCCCCTGCGGCGGGGTGGCGCGTGAGCCGCACGGCGGTGCGGAAGGTGCGCCCCTCGCTGAAGCTCAGCAGCGGTTCGATCCCGCGACCCAGGGCCCAGGCGGCGCGGGCGAGGCTGCCGAGCTGCAGGCGCAGCGCCAGTTCCCAGCTGGCGGGATGCGCGCGGGCGGCGGCCCCCAGCCGCCGCACCGCCGCCCGCCGATCGTGTCCGGTGGGGGAGCGCCCATCCGTGCTGGCCAGGTAGAGGATCCCGCCGAACGCCACCGCCTCCAGGGCCAGGGGCAGCAGGGCGGTCGGCGACCCGAAGGCGTCCAGATCCACCAGCTCGAAGCGCCGCCGCTCCCCCAGGCAGCGGGCCAGCAGCCGCTGCAGGGTCTCGGCGCCGAGCCGCCGCTCCAACCAGGCGGGAGCGGCGGCGAGATTCGCCTCCAGCAGCGGCAGGCGATCGGGATCCGCATCGTTGGCCCAGACCGCCGTGACTCCCCCTTCGACCGCATACCGCAGGGCGCGGATGCCGCAGCCCGCCAGCCCGTCGAGCACCCGCACCGGCCCGGCGCCGGCGAGAACCCTGGCCAGCAGAACGCCGAAGTCGCGGGAGGGGCGGGAATCCGGACGAAAGAAGCCGCCGCCGGTGCGCAGGCACACGGCCGCTTCGCAATAGTGAAGATCGTCCTCCCCCACGGCGCCCCTTGCTCCCTCTCCCGTCACCGGATGCGCCCCAGCCTGCCGGGGCGCCCCCCATCGGTCGGCTGGAGGAGGTGGGCAGCGAGTGGGGGGAGCATGGCCACTGGCACTGGCGCGGCCACGGTTATCACTGGCGGGTTCTGGGCCAGGCCCACCATCCCCCCCTCGTGCTGCTGCATGGCTTCGGCGCCGGCAGCGGCCACTGGCGCCGCAATGCCGGCACCCTGGCCGCCGCCGGCTGGTGCGTCTACGGCCTCGACCTGATCGGCTTCGGCGCCTCCAGCCAGCCGGCCCTGCGGCTCGACAACCGTCTCTGGGCCCGCCAGCTCCAGGATTTTCTCGAGCACGTGGTGCAGGCGCCCGCGGTGCTCGTGGGCCACTCCCTCGGCGGCCTGGTGGCCCTCAGCTGCGGGGTGTTCTTCCCTGGCCTGGTGCGGGCGGTGGTGGCGGCGCCGCTGCCCGACCCCGCCCTGCTCGCCCAGATGGCGGGGGGCTCGCCACGCCCGCCCCGGCGACGGCCCTGGCAGCGCCGCCTGCGCCGCGATCTGGTCACGGTGCTCTGCCGGCTGCTGCCCCTGGAGCTGGTGGTGCCGCTGCTGGCCCGCACGCCCCTGCTCACCCTGGGCATCCAGTCGGCTTACCACCGGCCCGTGACCGCCGACCGGGAGCTGCAGCGGGTGATCGCCCGACCGGCCCGGCGGTCGGGCGCCGTTCGCGCCCTGCGGGCGATGAGCATCGCCATGGCCCTCCGCCCCCATGCCGCCACGGCGCCGGCGCTGCTGCCGCGGCTGCGGCGGCCGCTGCTGCTGGTCTGGGGGCGCTGCGACCGGCTGGTGCCCCTGGAGGTGGCCCACCAGGTGCGCCGCCTGCGGAGCGACCTGGCCCTGGCGGTGCTGGAGGAGGCGGGCCACTGCCCCCACGACGAGGTGGCGGGAGCGTTCAACGATCTGCTGCTCGACTGGTTGGAGCGGCTGGAGCCCGCCGGCGGCTGACGGCTCGGGCGCGTACCTTTGAACGCACACCCCTGAACCCCCCCGGAGAGGGCCCCCAGGCATGAAGCACACCCTCTCGGTGCTGGTGGAGGATGAATCCGGCGCCCTCAGTCGCATCTCCGGACTGTTCGCCCGCCGCGGCTTCAACATCGAGAGCCTGGCGGTGGGGCCGGCGGAGAACCGGGGCGTCTCGCGGCTGACGATGGTGGTGGAGGGCGATGACCACACCCTCGAGCAGATGACCAAGCAGCTCGACAAGCTCATCAACGTGCTGGGCGTGGTCGACCTCACCACGATCCCCGCCGTCGAGCGGGAGCTGATGCTGCTCAAGGTGGCGGCGCCGGCTGAGAATCGCGGCGCCATCCTCGATCTGGTGCAGGTGTTCCGCGCCAAGGTGGTGGATGTGGCCGATGACGCCCTCACCCTGGAGGTGGTGGGTGATCCGGGCAAGCTCGTGGCCCTGGAGCGCCTGCTGGAGGGGTACGGAATCCTCGAGATCGCCCGTACCGGCAAGGTGGCGCTGGAGCGGGCTTCCGGTGTCAACACCGAGTGGCTGAAGGCCACCACGTCCGAGAAGCGGGTGCCGGCCTAGGGCTTGCCCTTCAACCCGGCCTAGGGCTTGCCCTTCACCAGGGTCCCTCCGGCGATCACCTGGGCGCGGGTGATCTTGTCGCCCTGTTGAATCCGGTCGACCACCTCCATCCCCTTGCTGACCCGTCCGAACACGGCGTAGCGGCCATCGAGCTCCGGCAGGGCCTCCAGGGCCACGTAGAACTGGGCGCTGGCCGAATTGGGATCGTTGGAGCGGGCCATCGCCACCGCACCGCGCTGGTGGCTGAGACGCAGCTGACGGCTGATCGAGGGGGCGGTGAGCTCCGCCCCATAGCGGGGCTCCGCTTCCCCCTCCAGACCAATTTCCAGAGGAATCAGGCGGGCCTCACCGCTGGCGGGATCCACGAAGCTGCCGGTGCCGTATTGGCTGACGGGAACCTTGGGATCGGCGCTGGAGGGATCGCCCCCCTGCACCACAAAGGGCACCGGCTCCCGCACGACGCGGTGAAACACGGTGTTGTTGTAAGCCCCACGGTTGACGAGATCCACGAAGTTGCCGGCGGTGAGCGGCGCGGCCTTGCCATCCAGGCTGATCTCCACGGGTCCGCGGCTGGTCTCGAGCTTCACCACCGCCGTGCCCTGCAGACAGGGGGTGGGGGAAGTGGCGCAACCCAGGGGACGGTTGCCGACATCATCGGCACAGGCCGACAGGCAGAAGGGGGAGGCGATCAGCAGGGCCACCAGCAGGAGGCGCCAGGGATGGGGGCGGAGCGAGGCAAACGACACGCGGCGCTTGGGGCGGCAGTGGGTCATCCTCTCAGCGAACGGGCTGGTGGCCGCCACCGGCCTGGGTGCTCAGAGGCCCTCCAGCGGTACCCCCAGGAACCGGGCCAGTCGGGCACCAGCCATCTCCAGGTCGGCCAGGGGGATCGGCTCGCCCACCCGGCTCAGGGGGAGCTCCCGACGCCCCTGAATGCGCAGGGCCAGGCGGCGGCGGGGGCTCAGGCCCTCGCGGATCTCCACCTTCACCGCCTGGATCTCGGCGAGGGGGATGGTCACCGCGATCAGCTGACGAAAGCCGCGACGGCTGATCACCGCTTCACCGCTGGCACGGTCGAAGCGGTTCGTGCCGGAGCCCACGTCGATGGCGATCACGAACCACAGGTAGGTGGCCAGCAGGGTGGCGGCGAGGCCGTAGAGCCCCATCACCAGGCCCTGGGGCACCCACACCAGCTCGGCGGGATGGCCGATGGGCAGCAGATCGCGGCCGAGCCTGGAGGAGGCGCTGGTGAGCAGAAAACCCACCCCCCCGAGACTGACCACGATCGCCACCAGCAGATTGGAGAGGCGCCGGGAACCGAGCACCGGCTGCTCGAACACCGAGCTTGAGGCGGGGGAGGGGGATGTGGCGGAGGACGCCATGGACGGACGCGATCGGGCGTGGCCACCATCCTGGCCCGCGGGGGCCGCAGGCGGCGGCGGGAATCGGAAGAAATACCTAGAAGCCAGTGGCGAGAAGGCATGTCAGCGCATGTCGACCCGGCGCGCTCCCAGGTTCGGGATTGTTACCATCGCCCGGTATCCCACAGCCCCGCGGGGATTCCCGCACCCTTTCCACGCACCGCTTTCACTCATGACGATCGCTGCAGGGCGCTTGCCGCAGCGGGGATGGTTCGACGTCCTCGACGACTGGCTCAAGCGCGACCGCTTCGTTTTTGTGGGCTGGTCCGGCCTGCTCCTGTTCCCCACCGCCTACCTGGCGCTGGGGGGCTGGCTCACCGGCACCACCTTCGCCACCTCCTGGTACACCCACGGCATCGCCTCCTCGTACCTGGAAGGCTGCAATTTCCTCACCGCCGCCGTCAGCACCCCCGCTGACGCCATGGGCCACAGCCTGCTGCTGCTCTGGGGCCCCGAAGCCCAGGGCGACTTCGTGCGCTGGGTTCAGCTCGGTGGCCTCTGGCCGTTCGTGGCACTCCACGGCGCCTTCGCCCTGATCGGCTTCATGCTCCGCCAGTTCGAGATCGCTCGTCTGGTGGGCATCCGCCCTTACAACGCCATCGCCTTCTCCGGCCCGATCGCGGTGTTCGTCAGCGTTTTCCTGATGTACCCCCTGGGTCAGAGCTCCTGGTTCTTCGCACCCTCTTTCGGGGTGGCGGCGATCTTCCGCTTCCTGCTCTTCCTGCAGGGCTTCCACAACTGGACCCTCAACCCCTTCCACATGATGGGAGTGGCCGGCATCCTCGGCGGTGCCCTGCTGTGTGCCATCCACGGCGCCACGGTGGAGAACACCCTGTTTGAGGACAGCGAGCAGGCCAACACCTTCAAGGCGTTTGAGCCCACCCAGGAAGAGGAGACCTACTCGATGGTCACCGCCAACCGCTTCTGGAGCCAGATCTTCGGGATCGCCTTCTCCAACAAGCGCTGGCTGCAC
>JBIKTO010000207.1:0-5350 GCA_044348065.1 Cyanobium sp. | reverse complement strand
TTCCTGCCGCAGCAACCAGCACAAGCTGGTGGCGATCGGGGCCACTGCCCTGCTGGTGGGCCAGTCGATTCTCAACATCGCCGTGGCCAGCGGCGCCATGCCCACCACCGGCCTGCCCCTGCCGTTGATCAGCTACGGCGGCAACTCCCTGCTCGGCAGCCTGTTCGCCGCCGGCCTGCTGGTGCGCTGCTCCCTGGAGAGCACAGGGCTGGAAACCGTCCGCAGCCGTCGCCGTCGCGACCCGGCTGTGCCGATAGGCTGACCTTCCGGCCGCTGCCATCCGGCGATGACCAGCCTCCCGCTGCTGCTGGCCGACTGGGCCCGCAGCGGCGAACACCTCCTGCAGACCTCCCTGGCTCACCCGGGCCCGCTCACCCTGGGCCTGGTGTTCAGCGGCGGCCTGCTCACCAGCCTCGGGCCCTGCTCCCTCTCCCTGTTGCCGGTCACCCTGGCCTACCTGGCGGGCTTCAGCGCCCATGAGGCCGATGCCCTGGCCACCGCCGCGCCCGCTGACCGCCGCGGCCTGCCCTGGCAGCGGAGCCTGGCCTTCGCCGCCGGCATCGTGTCCTCCCTGGTGCTGCTCGGCCTGGCCAGCGGCTGGTTGGGGCGGTTGTACGGCAGCGTGCCCGGCCTGGTCCCCGTGGTGGTGGCGGCCGTGGCGGTGCTGATGGGCCTCAACCTGCTCGGTCTGCTGCCTCTGCGCTTGCCGGCCGGCCCCGATCCGGAGCGCTGGCGCCAGCGGGTGCCCGCTCCCCTGGCGCCGCTGGCCGCCGGCCTGGCCTTCGGCCTGGCGGCCACCCCCTGCACCACCCCCGTGCTGGCGGTTCTGCTGGCCTGGATGGCCCAGAGCGGCCGGCCGCTGGTGGGCATGCTGCTGCTCACCGCCTTCGGAGCCGGCCAGGTGCTGCCCCTGCTGGTGGCGGGCACCGCCGCCGCCGCCCTGCCCGGCCTTCTGCGCCTGCGCCGCATCGGCCGCTGGGTGCCGCCCCTGAGCGGCGCGGTGCTGCTCACCACCGGCGCCCTCACCCTGCTGGCCCAGCTGCCATGAGCGCGGCGGCCCCCTCCCTCCTGCGTCCGCTGCAGCGCCTCCTCGCCCTCCTCGCCGATCTGCGCCTGGCGATCGGCCTGCTCCTGGTGATCGCCATCACCAGCGGCGTGGGCACCGCCATCCCCCAGAAGGAGAGCGGCGCGTTTTACCACCAGCGCTACGATCCGGCCCCCTGGCTCGGGCTGCTGCACGGCGACGGTCTGCTGGCGCTGCAGCTCGACCACGTGTATTCCAGCGGTTGGTTCCTTGCCCTGCTCGCCTGGCTGGGCCTCTCCCTGCTGCTCTGCAGCTGGCGTCGCCAATGGCCGGCCCTGCAGGCCTCGCTGCGTTGGATCGACTACCAGGCCCCGCGCCAGCTCAGCAAGCTGAGCGTTGCGGAAACCCGAACCCTGGCGGAGCCGGAGCGGGCCCTGGAGGCTCTGGCGGAGCTGCTGCGGCGCAGTGGCTGGCAGGTGCGTCCCCAGCCAGGTCGCCTGGCGGCCCGCCGCGGTCTGGTGGGCCGGGTCGGGCCGCTGCTGGTGCACGCCGGCCTGGTGGTGCTGATGGTGGGCGCATCCTGGGGGGCGCTGGCGGGCCAGCGGCTGGAGCAATTCCTCGCCCCCGGCCGTGAACTGGAACTGCTCGACAGCCGCGGCAGCTCCCAGGTGACCCTGCGGCTCGATCGCTTCGCCATCCAGCGGGATCCGGCCGGCCGCCCCGAGCAGTTCACCTCGGCGCTCAGCCTGCAGCCACCGGCGGCGCCGCCGCTGCGGGCGGAGATCAGCGTCAACCATCCGCTGCGCTACCGCGGCATGACCCTCTACCAGGCCGACTGGGCCCTGGCGGCGATCGAGCTGCAGCTGGGCCGCAGCCCGGTGCTGCCCCTGCCCCTGCAGGCTTTCCCCCAGTTGGGGGAGCAGGTATGGGGACTGGTGCTGCCCACCCGGCCGGACGGCAGCGAACCGGTGCTGCTCAGCCTCAGCAGCGAGCAGGGGCCGGTGGAGGTGTTCGGTCCGGATGGCAACAGCCTGGGCCGGATCGTGCCCGGCGGCGAGCCGGTGGAGATCAATGGCCTGCCGATCCGGGTGCTGTCTGTGCTGCCGGCCAGTGGCATCCTGCTCAAGCGGGATCCGGGGGTGCCGCTGGTGTACACCGGCTTCGCCATCGCCCTGCTCGGCGGCGGTCTGAGCCTGGTGGCCACGCGCCAGCTGTGGGCGGTGGCCGAAGCCGGGGCGGGCCGCCTGCACGTGGCCGGCCTCTGCAACCGCAATCTCACCGCCTTCGCCAACGAGCTGCCGGCCCTGCTCGCGGCGCTGGAGCGCCCCGGGGAGGGGGAGGATCAGCAGGGCTGACGGCTGCCGTGGCTGACGCGCACCACCGTGTGCACATTGCCGCGGCGGTTGAAGTCGGCCTCCAGCTGCATCCACACCGGCTCGCAGGCGGCCACGAAGTCATCGAGGATGCGATTGGCCACCTCCTCATGGGAGATGGTGCGGTCGCGATAGCTGTTGATGTAGAGCTTCAGCGCCTTGAGCTCCAGCAGCCGCGGCCCGGGTTGATACAGAAGCCGCAACACCGCGAAATCCGGATAGCCGGAGAAGGGACAGAGGCAGGTGAATTCCGGCAGTTCGATGGCGATTTCGTAGGCCCGCCCCTGGCGGGGATTGTCGAAGCAGAGCAGCTCGGCCTGGTCGATCGCCCGCTCGCCGATGTGGGGGGCGCGGGTGCGTTCCGGGGCGCTGGTCATGGCGGCTCGCAGACGCGGAGAATGGGGATTCCGACCGTACAGGAGGCCCCGGGCGGCGTAGCAACGGCCACCACAGCGCCCGCCCGACTCGGGCCTAATGGGGCGGGTTGCCTCCCGGGGACATCCGAGTGAGAGACTTCCCCCACGACCGTCTGACCGCCTGGCCGCCGCCATGAAAAAGATCGAAGCCATCATCCGTCCGTTCAAGCTGGAGGACGTCAAGATCGCCCTGGTCAACGCCGGCATCGTCGGCATGACCGTGAGCGAGGTGCGGGGCTTCGGGCGCCAGAAGGGCCAGGTGGAGCGCTACCGCGGTTCGGAATTCACGGTGGAATTCCTGCAGAAGCTCAAGCTCGAGATCGTCGTCGACGACGACCGGGTGGAAACGGTGGTGAGCGCCATCCAGGACGCGGCCCGCACCGGCGAGATCGGCGACGGCAAGATCTTCATCAGCGACATCGATGCGGTGCTGCGCATCCGCACCGGCGACCGCGATTCCGACGCCATCTGATCCCTGGGGCTGCGCCCGCGCAGCCGTCCTCACGGCGCCGCCAGGGTGGCGGTCACCAGGGCGGTGAGCTGCTCGGGTGAGGGCGGCCCGCCACCGCCTCCGAGCCACAGCAGGTATTCATGGTTGCCGGCGGGTCCGGTGATCGGCGAGGCCAGCACGGCGCTGGTGGGCCAGTCGAGGGCGGCGGCGGCGCTGATCACCCCGGCCAGGGCGTCCCGGTGGGCGGCCGGGTCGCGCACCACACCCCCCTTGCCCACCCGGCCGCGCCCCACCTCGAACTGGGGCTTGACCAGCAGGATCGCCTCGGCGGCGGGCGCCAGCAGGGCCTTCAGGGCCTCCAGCACCCGGGTGAGGGAGATGAAGGAGAGGTCGGCCACCGCCAGGCTGGGAAGGGGATCCTCCGGGCCATAGAGCTGCTCCGGGGTGAGGTGGCGCAGGTTGGTGCGCTCCCGCAGCACCAGGCGTGGATCGGTGCGCAGGCTCCAGGCGGTCTGGCCATAGCCCACATCGATGCCGTAGATCCGGGCGGCGCCGTGCTGGAGCAGGCAATCGCTGAAGCCGCCGGTGGAGATGCCCGCGTCCAGGCACACCCGGCCCGCCACCTGGATCGGCAGAGCCTCCAGGGCCCGCACCAGCTTCTCGCCCCCCCGGGAGACGAAACGCGGCGGCGACTCCACCTCCAGGGGTAGATCGGGCGCCACCTCCATCCCCGGCTTGTCGAGCACGCTGCTGCCGCTGCGCACCCGGCCGGAGCGGATCAGCTGCTGCGCCTGCTGGCGGCTGACCGCCAGGGAGCGCTGCACCAGTTCAAGGTCGAGACGCTGCTTGCGGGCCATGGCCAGGGGGGCTTGCGTCATGCAACCACAACCCAAAGCGGAATTAATCCGGATCGCCGACCCCATTCCCAGGAGATGCAGCTGAGAATGGCGCTCCGCTGCGAAACGGCCCCGATGCCGGCCCCCGGCCCCCGACCCACCGCCGCCGCCGCCACCCCCCGGCCGCGCCGCCTCGGCCGCGTGCCTGAGCTGCCCGCCAATGTGCTGGAGCTGCTCCGTCCCGGCAGCTTCGTGCGCCTGCGCAACCAGCCGGCCGACCTGCCCCCTTTCCAGTTGATCCTCTGCCGCGGCGGCCGCTGTTGGGTGCGCCAGCAGACCTGGGGGGCGGCGGTGCAGTGGGAGGTGGCCCATCGCCTGCTCACCACCGCGCTCTGACGCCGCGCCCTCCCAGGCGACCGGCCCGTCCCAGCCGATAGATAGGTTGGGGCCTGCCCGCACCGCCGCCCTTGATCGAGCGCTACACCTTGCCGGAGATGGGCCGGATCTGGAGCGAGGAGGCCAAGTTCCAGACCTGGCTTGATGTGGAGATCGCCGCCTGCGAGGCCAACGCCGAGCTCGGCCGGGTGCCGGCCGAGGCGATGGCCCGGATCCGCGAGCGCTCCCGCTTCGAGGTGTCCCGCATCCTGGAGATCGAGGCGGAGGTGCGCCACGACGTGATTGCCTTTCTCACCAATGTGAACGAGCACGTGGGCGACGCGGGGCGTTACATCCACGTGGGCATGACCAGCTCCGATGTGCTCGACACCGGCCTCGCCCTGCAGCTGCGCGCCGCGGTGCGGGAGCTGCGCCGGGAGCTCGACGCTCTGGCGGACGCCCTGCGCGCCCTGGCGCGGCAGCACAAGGGCACGGTGATGATCGGCCGCTCCCACGCCATCCACGGTGAGCCGATCACCTTCGGCTTCAAGGTGGCGGGCTGGCTGGCGGAAACGGAGCGCAACCGGGAGCGGCTGGAGCGGCTGGAGACGGTGGTGAGCGTGGGCCAGATCAGCGGCGCCATGGGCACCTATGCCAACACCGATCCGCAGGTGGAGGCGATCGCCTGCGCCAGGCTGGGTCTGGAGCCCGACACCGCCAGCACCCAGGTGATCTCCCGCGATCGCCATGCCGACTACGTGCAGACCCTGGCGCTGGTGGGGGCCTCCCTGGAGCGGTTCAGCACCGAGATCCGCAATCTGCAGCGCACCGATGTGCTGGAGGTGGAGGAGAACTTCGCCAAGGGCCAGAAGGGC
>JBIKTO010000206.1:0-5358 GCA_044348065.1 Cyanobium sp. | reverse complement strand
TGGCGGAAGGCACCCTGGCGACCTGGGCCATAGGTGTAGCCGCCGTCGTAGTTCGCCCAGCTGGCATCCAGCGTGTCGCCGAAGTGGAAGGGTGTGGTTGCCCCAGCCCGGCAGGCCGCCTCCCACTGGCCCTCGCCGGGCAGCGCCAGTTGGGGGGCATCCCCCTGGCCCCCCAGCACGTTCCACTGCTCCAGAAGCCAGCGGTTCAGTCGGCTCAACCATTCCTGGCAATCGAGCCAGCTCACGCTGTCCACCGGTAGGCCTCCGGGCTGGGCAAAGCGTTCCCAGAGGTCGTCCGGCTTGTAGGTCCCCGGGGTGGGGTTCAGGTCCCGTTCCTGCCGCGGCAACATCGCTACCGCTTGCCACTGGGCCTGGGTGATCAGATGGCGCACCAAGGCAAACCGCTCCAGCCGCACGGTGCGTTCCGCTTCCACGTTCACGCCCTTGCAGCCATCGCGCTGGGTTTCGTACCAGCTGCGGCCTTCCTCCGTTTCCGGTGAGCCAATACCGGCTTCCCCGCCTTCCACCACCACCAGCTCCAGCTGCTCGCCGCCCGGCAACGGCAGACGCCACACCGGCGGCGTCACCACCTCCGTGCGGATGCGTAGGGCCTCCCCTTCCTGCAGGGCGGTGAGCGTGAGCATGGGCACCTCGCGCCCTGGGCCATCGCCCAGCAGGGGCAGCTCCGCCGACGCCGCCAGTTGCATCGCTCTGGAGGCTCCCTGCAGGGGCGGCAGGCGCCGGTCGTGCTCCGCCCAGCCTTCCTCGCCCTCCACCAGCAGATCGAGGCTGACGGCGCGCAGCTGCTTTTCCAGGAGTTGCATCAGCTCCTCCCGCAGCGGCGCCTGGCTGGCCTCCCGCAGGCCTGCCACCACCAGCCCCAGCGCCTCCAGCGCGGTGCGGCGCAGCGCTACAGCAACAGGCAGATCCTTCCCGCCCGGCAGGGGCGTGTCCACCACCTCGGCCAGGGCTCGGGCGGCGTCCGCACCCCCCTCCACCGCCAGGGCGATGGCGGCGGCCTGGCGCACCTCCTGGTCCTGGTCCTCGCTCTGGAGCACTCCTCCCAGGGCCTCGATCACCTTCCCCTCGCGGGAACGGCGCCGGCAGAGTTCCTCAATCGCCTGCAGGCGCACCGCCAGGTCGGGCTCGGCCAGATCATCGATCAGCCGCCGCAGGCGCCGCCGCTCCCGCTCCCGGGCGATCCGCGCTGGATCGATCGCCGCCCGCTCCGCCAGCCGTGCCACCACCGCCGGCGGCACCTCCAGCCCCAGCACCGCCGGATCCGGCGCATGCACAGCGCAGTCGTACAGCGCCCGCAGGAAGCCCTGGGCCAGGGCCGCCGCCTCACTGCCCGGAGCCGGCAGGGTGTGCTCCAGGAAACGGTCCCAGGCGCCATCGCCCTCGCGATCGAGCTGGCGCAAACAGCCCAGGGCCGCCAGGTAGTCGGCCAGGGGATCGAGCACCAGGCGCAGCGCCTCGCCATCGGGGGATTCCTCCACCAGCAGCAGGCGATCCACCAGATATCGCAGTAGCTCCACCCCGCCATGGGGGAGGCGGCTTTGCTCCTCGGCCTCCCTTCCCTCCCGCTCGGCGCTGGCGCGAGCCAGCGCCCGCAAAGCCAGCTCACGTTGCACTGCGCGCGGCCGAAATAATGGCTCCTCGCTGGCCTGGGCCAGATGCTGCAGCGCCCGCACCACCAGCTCCGGCGGCTGGCGCTCCCCCTCCGGGATGGCGCCATTGATCTGGCGCACGTAGGAGAGCATCAGCGCCGGCACCGACGCGGGCAGCAGCGACCCCCCAGCGCCGCGCCGCTCGGCGAGCACCACATCGATGTAAAGCTTGGCCAGCAGCACGGTGATCGCCTGCTGTTCGTCCAAAAGCCCAGCGGTGATCTCCCGCAGGCGGCTCACCGCCCGCTCGTGCAGGTCGAAATCGAGGGCCTCCTCAGCCCGCACCAGCCGCAGGTAGTCGGTGAAGAAGGGCCAGAGCCGATCCGCCGTGAGCCGCTGCGGCCGCAGTTGCAGCACCCCCTTCCCCCCGAAGCTCTCCTGGCGCCGCGAGGTCACAATCGCCCAGGCGGAGGGGAACTCGTCGCCAGTGGGATCCAGCCGACGGCGGCTTTCATCCCCCAGCTCGGAGAAGTGATCGAGGATCACCAGCAGCCGGCGCCGCTCCAACATCACCCGAACCATCGCCAGGGAGGGAGGCGGCGAACCGCGCTCCGGCCCAAGCGATTCGCTCAGGGCCAGCAGCGAGCTGCGCACCCGGCTGAGCAGTGATTCCTCCCCCTGCAGATCCGCCTCCACCAACACCGGCACCACGGGGCGGGCGCTGAGCTCGCCCGCCAGCGCCCAGGTAGCGATCTGCACCGCCAGGCTCGTCTTGCCCACGCCGCCCTCGCCGTGGATCAGCAGCAGGCCGCCCACGGCCCCCTCCAGCTGGCGGAGCCCCTCGGCCGTGAGTTCGGGCACCAGCTTCTGGCCCACCTGCACCGGCAGGCCCAGGTGGTGGCGCCGCTGCTCCACCGTGGAGAGGGAGGAGAAGCGCTTCTGAATCCTCTGCTCGTGCTCCCTCAACCAGGCATCCAGCACCCGGTCGCGGTACTTGAGGGCCTGGAACAGCCGCGACCCCAGCCGCAGCACATTTCCAGAACCGATCGGAATCTCCAGACCGTCATCCGAGAGACGCAGCAGCCAGCGCGGCCGCTTCCACAGCACCAGCCGATCGGTGAGCAGCAGGGCCACCAGCAGGCCCCCGGCTGCCGTGGCGAGCGGTTGGCTCTGCACCAGCGCGCCCAATGGGAACGCCCGCGGCGGCCGTGGCGTGGCCCTGGAGGCGGCCGCCGCGACGGGATCGGGGCGCAGGCTCGCGCCGCTGATCACGGCCAGGGCAAGGGCGCCGATCAGCACTCCGGCCCGCAAGCCGCCATCACCTGGCGCGGGCCTGGTTGCCACGAAGCGAGCTCACTGCTGGGTTCCAGCATTCTTGTGGGAAAACCTGAAGCGGGCAAGCTGATCTCAGGACGAAGCCATGTGCGTCGCGCTCTGCGTCTGTTGTCCGAATCCCAACGCAGATCCACGGCGATCTCCATCTCCCGCAGGGCCGTCGGAAGTCGCGGGCGGGAACGCTCCCCGATGCACCCGCTGCTCTCGCGGATGTGGCGCTCGCCGGCTCAGCCCCCCTCCTCCCCCGCCAGCCAGAGCAGCGCCGAGCGCACCACCTCCGCATGGCACGGCAGGGGGGCGCACCAGCACAAGAGCTCCAGCTCGCCGGAGCGGGCCTGGGCCAGCAGGCGCCTGAGTTCGCACTCCTGCGCTGAGCCCGGTGCCTGCAGCTGCGCCCAGAGCCAGCGGCGGTACCGGGCGATCACCTGCTCGCGGCTGCCATCGCGGCCGAGGGCATAGGGATTGCCCAGGGGTCTGGGCCGGCCGACATACACCTGGCCGGGAAGGAGGCTGCCGAGGCCGCGGCGGGCGCGGCCGATCGTGATCCTCAAGGCAGGGAGCCCCTGTTGGCCACCGAGGGGCTGTGTGGGCTGAGCTCCAGCCGCAAGGCCTCCAGCCCCAGCCGTTGCGCTCGCCGCACCGTCGTCGGGGAGACGCCGAGCTGCTCCCCCGCCAGCCGCAGCGACAGGCCCTCCAGCACCGTGAGCCGCACGGCCACAGCCTGGCGTTCGGGCAGCGCCGCCAGCAGGGCCTCCAGTTCGGGGGTGAGCCCATCGCTGCTGTCGGGCTCAGCCAGTTCCACCGGTTCCGCAGGGGCGACCAGCAGCTCCACCTGGCTCTCCTGCGCCCCCGGCGCCGGCACATCCAGGCTCAGGTGCCGCCAGGGCGCGGCGTCGCGCCGCTTGGGTGGCAGGCGCACCAGCAGCACCCGGTCGCGGAGGTGGTGGAGCAGGGCTCCGCTGATGCAGCGCCGCAGGTACGGCTCTGGCTGGGAACCCCTGCAGCGGGCGGCGGCCCGCACCAGCTCCAGCCGCGCCTCCTGGCGCAGGTCCTCCAGTTCCACCAGATCGGCGTAGCGGCGACAGAGGCTGCCGGCCAGGCGGTCTGCCAGGGACAGGTGCTCGCGCACCAGGGCATCGCGCTGGCCCTGGCAAAGGGCACGGCGCACCGGGACGCGGCGCCCAGTACGAGGGCCACCATGGCGGCAGCCGAGCGGGGATGGGGGCCTCATGCCCCCTCCCCACCAAAGCCCAGGGCCCCGATCTGCCGCAGCGCCTCGATCAGCTCGGCGCGGCGCAGGTTTTCGATCGGTGCCGGCAGGGAGGTGCGATCGATCGGGTAGTCACGCAGCAGGGCGCGCAGCTCCACCACCGAAAGCTGATCCCAGGGGGTGTCGCCTGTGCCGCCGGGGGGCACCAGCCGCAGATGGCGGCCGCGGCCGCCGGGGACGGGCGGCGGTTGGGGCGGCCCGAGCCGTTCCGCCAGCAGGGTGACTGCCTGGCGGAGGCCATCGATCGCCTCCACCAGCGATGCAGAGACCGCAAGATCGCGGCCGGGGCTGTGCGTGCGTGCCATCAGACCACCACCTGAAACACCACAGCCCCCTGGTGGAGCTTGCTTTCGCTCTTGGGCGCGTAGGCCTCCCACTCGCTCACGAACGGATAGGGCTCCACGCCGGTGGTGTCCTGGAGGTCCACCTTGATGCCGTCGATCGAGCCGGCGGTGACGACATGGACGTTCTGGGCGGCCTTGCTGCAGTAGTTCAGGCCGGCCTCGGCGTAGGCGTTGCTGCCCACCAGGGAGGCGTTGCGGGCGTGGTAATCGCCGATGGCGGTGGCATGCAGATGGCCAAAGAGGGTGTAGTCCACCGTGATGCCACGGGCGGCATATTTGCCGGTGATCTCCTGCACGCTCTTCTGCAGGTTGGCGCCGATCTGGTGGCCGTGGAGGCAGAGGAAGGTGCGGCCCATCACCTGGAAGAGCAGCTCATTGGCCTGGAAGCCGCAGAACTGGATCTCGTTCTTCTCCTTGCCACCCAGCCCCGAGAAGCCGCGGCGCAGGATCGCGTAGATCATCAGGTCGTAGCTGTCGGTGGCGAGCTCCTCGCTCCAGCCCAGCTCCTTGCCCACCCGGCCCTCGTTACCGGTGATCCCGTAGATCTCCAGGCGGAACTGGCTGCGCAGATCCAGCAGGAACGCCCGCAGGATGTCCACTGCCAACAGGGTGGCCTTGGAGCGGTTGGTGGCGTTGCTCAGCAGCTCATCAAGGCGCCGGTCGCTGTTGAGGAGGTAGCGCCCCTCCGAGTGGTGTAACTCAGGAGGTCCTGTGACCCTCTCTGGAGGGTGAACAGGAGCAGTCAGGGATTGACTGCCTGGAAGCTGATTGCTCAGCTCCGTTTATCCACTATGAACCC
>JBIKTO010000205.1:0-5359 GCA_044348065.1 Cyanobium sp. | reverse complement strand
CCGTTGCACGATCGCCCCCCCAGCGGATGGCGACACCCTGGATTCTCAGAAGGCCTGGATCCAGGGATGCACCTCAAACTCCGTCCAGATGCCGTTGCGCCAGTACACATCGGCCCGGATCAGCGCCTCCACCTCCTCACGGCTGGCGGCTTCGTAAATTCCGAACACATGGGTGCTCCCCTCCGTGGGCCCGAGGGTGAGCATCTGGCCGCTCTCCTTCTGGCGTTGCAGACCGGCCAGATGCTCCTCACGGAAGGGGGTGCGCCTCTCCAGCGCGTTCTCGCAATAGCGGCCCCAGAGCACGAACTTCATGGTGCTCAGGCCTGCAGCAGCGAATCGCGCCGCAGAAACACACGGATCAACTTCTCGTCCATCAGGCCGGTGCGGGCATAAGGGGTCTCGTTGCAGCGCTGGAACAACTCCACCAGGGTTTCCGGGCGGAAGGCCTGCCCATCGGCGCTCGCCAGCTCGCTCACCTCGCCGGCGGTCTGAACCCAGTTGAGCTTCTCCCGCAGCTCAGGCTCGGACTGGATGCGACCGAGGAAGGCGAACAGCCGCTCCAGTTCGTCGCGGTCAGGGATGGGCGGAGTGGCGCTCATCAGGATCGAAGGCGTTCTGGCTCTCTCATAGCGAAGCGGGGATCCGGATTGAAGGCGCGCTCAGTCCCCATCGAGGCCAGCCCGCAGCTCGGCGCAGAAGCGCCCCGCCTCAGCGACCCCATCACCCCCCTGCAGGCGGCACTCCGCCATCCGCTGCACGAGGGCGCTGCCGACGATCGCCCCATCGGCGCCCCAGTCCCGCACCCGGCGGGCCTGATCGACTCCGGAGATGCCGAAGCCGACGGCCACCGGCGTGGGACCCAGCTCCCGCAGCCGGGCCACCAGGGAGCCCACCCGCGATTCCAGGGCGCTGCGCACCCCCGTCACGCCGGTGACGCTCACCAGATAGGTGAAGCCGCGACTGGCGGCATGGATGCGGGCCATCCGCTCCGGCGGAGTGGTGGGGGCCACCAGCAGCACCAGATCGAGGCCCTGGGCGGCGGCGATCGGTGAGAGCTTCTCGGCCTCCTCCAGGGGCAGATCGGGAACCACCAGCCCGGCGGCACCGGCGGCGGCGGCAGCGCGGCAGAAGGCCTCCATGCCGCGGTTGAGCAGGGGGTTGCTGTAGGTGAACAGCACCACCGGGATCGTCAGCCGTGAGCCCAGCCCGGCGAGCAGCTCCAGCACGGCGCCGGGGGTGACGCCAGCGGCGAGGGCGCGACCGGCGGCGGCCTGGATCACCGGACCATCGGCGAGGGGATCGCTGTAGGGGATGCCCAGCTCGATCACGTCGGCGCCTGCGTTCTGCAGGGCGAGCAGGGTGTCGGCGGTGGTGGCGAGATCGGGATCGCCGGCCATCAGGAACGGCATCAGGGCGCAGCGTCCCCGCTGCCGCAGCGCGGTGAAACGGCGCTCGATCGGCGTTGGCTGGGGCGGTGCGACGATCATGGCGAGGATCGGCGGGGCGGTGACCCGAGCCTATGGGGTCAGCCCACCGCCCCCGCGGTGTTCAGGGCTCCGCCTCGGCGGGGAGCTGGCCGAGGTCGCGCAGCAGTCGTTCCTGCTGCTCCGGGCTGAGGGCCTCGAAGCGGCGCTGCAGTTCCTCGTCGGTGAGAGCGTCGTAGGCAGCCCGGTAGTCGCGGCGCTGCTGCATATAAGTCATGCGGCCGGTCACCACCCGCAGCAGGTAGGAGCTGGTCCAGCCCACCACCACCACCATCAGCAGCGCCGAGGCGGCGATGCCGGGGGTGAAGCCGTCAAATCCGAAGGCGCGGAACCCCCACCAGCCCCCGGCGCCGAGGCCGAACACCAGCAGACCGATCAGGATCGCCCGGCCGCGGGTCACGAGGGCTGGGGACCCTGGCCGGCCATGCGCAGGTTCACGAACGGGGCGAAGACGATCAGGCCGGGGAAGAAGAGGAACACCAGGCCGTAGACAGCGGTGCGCTCGATCTTGCCCATCAGGGTCCAGCGCTTGGTCATCCACCAGAGCAGGACCAGGGGCACCACCACGAGATAGGCGCCGCCCAGGGCCGCGTAGGCGCCCAGCACGAGCAGGGTTTCGCTGGAGATCAGCGCCAGGGGAGCGGTGGGCAGGGCGGCGAGAAGGGCGCTCGAGGTGCCGGGGAGCGTCACGTCGGCGGAAACGGGTGGTTGAAATCTAAAGCCCGCCGCCACCGACCGGGCGGCTGGAAGGCGCGGAGCGGTGCACCCGCTTCTCCTTACGATGAGCAGGCTGGGGGCATGGCGGAATGGCAGACGCAGCGCACTTAAAATGCGCAGGCCGCAAGGCTGTGGGGGTTCAAGTCCCCCTGCCCCCATCCCATCACCCCGCCGCCCCACCCCCGATGCGTCTCCACGCCCTTGCTCTCGCCGCTGGGCTGGCGGCTGTCGCCCCCCTGGCGCTTCCGGCCCTTCAGCCCAGCGCCCTGGCCCAGGTGCCGTTCAACGAGATCCGGGCGCTCAACTTCGCCCGCAACGCCGGCGTGAAACTCAACGGCGGCCTGACGGTGTACCAGCCCGAACGCTGCATGTTCTCCACCTCGGCCGCCAGCAATCCCTGCCTGATCGGCAGTGACGCGCAGGGGATCACCTACCGCTTCCTGGGCGGCCCTCCCGGCTGGCAGTCGCAGGGGCTGGCGGCCACGCTGGAAACCGAGCTGGTGGTGGCGGCGGATGGCATGAGCCTGGTGCGGGTGATCTACAACGGGCCGCCGCGGCCCCAGTCCCGCCCCGCGCCGTGAGCGACACCGCCGAGGCGGCCATCGATCGGCTGCTGCGCCGCCATCGCGGCCGGGCCGACGCCCTGATCGAAGTGCTGCACCAGGTCCAGGAGATCCACGGCCACCTTCCCCAGGCGGCCCTGCGGCAGGTGGCCCGGGGGCTGCGGCTTCCCCTCAGCCGCGTCTATGGGGTGGCCAGCTTCTACCACCTGTTCAGGCTGGAGGCGCCCAGCCGCCACCGCTGCGCGGTCTGCCTGGGCACCGCCTGTTTCGTGCGCGGCGGCGCCGATCTGGCCGCCGCCCTGGAGGAGCGGCTGGGGACGCGGCTGGATGGCCCCCCGAGCCCCGGGGGCTGGGCGCTGCAGCACGTGAGCTGCCTGGGGGCCTGCGGCCAGGCGCCGGTGCTGGTGGTGGACGGGGCCCTGCTCACCCAGCTGCCGGTGGATGATCGCGGCCGCCTCGACGAACGACTGGCGGAAGCGGGGCTCCCCGCCGCCGCGGCCAGGGGGGCCTGAGGCGGTCCGGAGGGCTGAGGTCTTCCCCCCGGGCGGCGGCGCCGCTAGGAAGAGAGCAGAGGCCCGATCGCACCGCCCCCATGGATTGCCCCTCCGGTGCGGTCACGCTGCGCTGTTGCAGCGCCAGCGGCTGCCGCTCCGCCGGCAGCGAGGCCCTGCTGGCGGCCCTGCGCGGGGCGGCCGACCGCTGCGCGGGGGCGGTGGTTGTGAAGTCGGTGGGCTGCCTGCGCCTGTGCGGCCGCGGCCCGCTGGTGGCGGTGGATGGCCCCGAGGGCGCGTGCCTCTACGGCGACCTGGCGGCGGAGCGGGCGGCGGAGCTGGTGGCGGCGGCCCAGGCGCCGGCGGATCCAGCGGCCGAGGCCCTGGCGGCCCGGCGGATCGATCTGGGCCAGCCCTTCTTCGCCCTGCAGCGCCCGGTGGTGCTGGAGCGCTGTGGCTGGGTGGATCCGGAGTCGATCAGCGACGCCCTGGCCCAGGGCGCCTACGCCCAGCTGCGTCGCTGCCTGGAGACCCTCAGCCCCGAGCAGGTGCGGGCGGAGATCCACGCCAGCGGCCTGCGGGGCCGGGGCGGCGCCGGCTACCCCACCGGCCTGAAATGGGACACGGTGGCCCTGCAGCCCCCGGGCCGCCGCTTCGTGGTGTGCAACGCCGATGAGGGGGACCCGGGCGCCTTCATGGACCGGAGCGTGCTGGAGGGCGATCCGCACCGGCTGATCGAGGGCATGGCGATCGCCGCCTTCGCGGTCGGCGCCCAGGAGGGCTACGTGTACGTGCGGGCGGAGTATCCGCTGGCGATCGAGCGGCTGCGGCGGGCCCTGGGGCAGGCGCGCCAGGAGGGGTTGCTGGGCCGGGGCATCGCCGGCAGCGGCCACGACCTGACCATCGAGGTGCGCGTGGGGGCCGGGGCCTACGTGTGCGGCGAGGAAACGGCGCTGCTGGCCTCGATCCAGGGACAGCGGGGCACCCCCCGCATCCGGCCGCCCTACCCGGCCCAGGCGGGGTTGTGGGGCGCGCCCACCCTGATCAACAACGTGGAAACCTTCGCCGCCGTGCCGGCGATCCTGCGGCGGGGCGGCGCCTGGTACGGGGCGATGGGCACGGAGCGCAGCCGCGGCACCAAGGTGTTCGCCCTCTCCGGCGCCGTGCGCCACACCGGCCTGGTGGAGGTGCCGATGGGCACCCCCCTGCGCACCGTGGTGGAAACGATGGGGGGCGGCGTGCCGGGGGGCGCCGTCAAGGCGGTGCAGACGGGGGGGCCCTCCGGCGGCTGCATCCCCGCCGCCCTGCTGGACACGCCGGTGGACTACGAGAGCCTGCGGGAGCTCGGCTCGATGATGGGCTCCGGCGGCATGGTGGTGATCGGCGAAACCACGGCGATGCCCGAGGTGGCGCGGCACTTCATGCGCTTCAGCGTGGATGAGAGCTGCGGCAAGTGCCTGCCCTGCCGCGCCGGCACGGTGCAGCTGGCGGGCCTGCTCGATCGCTTCTGCGAGCGCCGGGCCGAGCGGGAGGATCTGGAGCGGCTGGAGGCGCTGTGCGGCATGGTGGGGGCCACCAGCCTGTGCGGCCTGGGCCAGGCGGCGCCCAATCCGGTGCTGAGCACCCTGCGCTGGTTTCGCCACGAATACGAGGCGGCCCTGCGGGAGCCGCGGCGGTGCGCCCGATGAGCGTCCTCACCCTGCGCATCGACGGGACGGCGGTGGCGGTGCCGGCAGGAAGCAGCCTGCTGGAGGCCTGTCGGGCGGCGGGGGTGAGCCTGCCCACCCTCTGCCATCTCGAGGGCCTGACGCCGGTGGGGGCCTGTCGCCTCTGCCTGGTGGAGGTGGAGGGGGCGCCGCGGCCGCTGCCGGCCTGCGCCAGCGCGGCCCTCGAAGGCCAGGTGGTGCGCACCGGCACGCCGGCCCTGCAGGAGGTCCGGCGCATGGCGGTGGAGCTGTTCTTCGCCGAGGGCAACCACGTGTGCGCCGTCTGCGTGGCCAACGGCGACTGCGGCCTGCAGGCGGCGGCGGTGGCGGTGGGGATGGACCACAGCCGCTTCCCGTACCAGGTTCCCCGGCGCCGGGTGGACGCCTCCCACCCCCAG
>JBIKTO010000203.1:0-5381 GCA_044348065.1 Cyanobium sp. | reverse complement strand
AGCGCCTTGCTGCCCAGGCAGCCCCACTCCTCCTGGTCGAAGGCCACGATCCACACCGGACGGCGGGGCGGCTCGGCGGCCCAGTGCCGCGCCAGCTCCAGCAGGGCCGCCAGGCCGGAGGCGTTGTCGTCGGCGCCGATGGATTCGAGCGGGCCGTCGTAATGGGCCGCCACCAGCAGGGGAGCCAGCTCCGGGCAGCGGCCGGGCAGGCGCAGGATCAGGTTCGTACCGGTGTCGCAACCGCTGCCGAAGATCTGCTCCTCCACCGGTCCGAGGGCGGCGAATCGCTCGCGCAGGGTGCTGCGCACGGTCATCAGCCCCAGCGGATCCCAGCGGGCATGGCGCGGACGGGCCAGGGCGCGCAGGTCGGAGAGCAGTCGCTGGCGCAGCAGCGGCTCGCCTGCGGGGGAGTGGCGCCGCGGGGGGGCGAGGGTGGCACCGGCCTCCTGGGGCCAGAGCAGCCCGGGGGCGGACGGGGATTCGAGAGGAGAGGGGCTGACGCGGGAGCCAGCTGAGCGGGTGAAGGGGAGCATCAGCGCCGGATCAATGTCGCCCTGACCATGACCGGCCTGCCAGGTGAGGGAGATTGTGCACACCTTATGGATCGGCCTCCGGGTCGTCCGCGCGGATGGGAAGAAACACAGAAAATCTTTTGGTTTCGTGCTACCGATTTCGATCACCGGCCAGCTCAGCCACCGCTGCCCTGCGGCTGGGGAGTCCCGCGCAGCAGCGCCAGCACGTCGCTGTCGCTGAGCTGCTCGAAGTGGGTGTACCACTCGCCCACCGCCCGCAGACCCTCCACCACCGCCAGCGCCTCCAGGCGGTCCACCAGCGCCTCCAGATCGGGCAGCAGCAGCCGATCGAGCACGGGCACCGCCAGGGCCAGGGAAGCCGGCCGCAGCTGCCTCAGGGATTGCAGGGCCGCCCGGGCGGTCAGGCCCGTGGCGATGCCGTCATCCACCACCACCAGATGACGATCCGCCAGGGTGGCGGCCTCCGGATCACCGAACAGCCGGCGCCGGCGCTCCAGCTCCCGCCGCTGCCCCTCCAGCAACCGGTCGCGCTCCAGGGCGCTCAGGGGCGGGATCCCCGGCGGCGGCGGATCCCAGAGCACCACATCCCCCGGCGCCACCGCGCCGATGGCGAACTCGGGGTGGGCAGGGAGTGCGATCTTGCGCACCGCCCAACAGGCCAGGGGCAGGTTGAGCCGCCGGGCCATCTCCGCCGCCACCGCCACCCCACCGCGGGGGAGGGCCAGCAGGGTGCAATCCGCGGCCCGGCCCCGCAGGTCGGCGAAGCGTGCCGCCAGTTGACCGCCCGCCTCACGGCGGTCCAACCAGAGAGGTCGGCGTGTCGCCGCGCCCATGACCACCCGAAGCCGCTGTTGGCATCATGGGATCCCCTGCCGGCCGGCGCTTCCCGCCTCGGGCGTGGCGGCGGGCCAGCGGGCCAGCTCCCAGCCCTTCACCAGCCGGTACACCGACGGCACCACCAGCAGGCTGAGCAGGGTGGCCACCAGCTGGCCGCTGAACACCACCGTGCCGATGCTCAGCCGGCTGGCGGCGCCGGAGCCGGTGGGGAAGAGCAGCGGCAGGCAGCCGGCCAGGGAGGAGATCACCGTGAGCAGGATCGGCCGCAGGCGGGCCACCGCCGCCCCGTGGATCGCCTCATCCAGGGGCAGACCGGCCGCCAGCCGCTGGTTGGCGAACTCGACGATCAGGATGCCGTTCTTCGCCGCCAGGCTGGCGAGCACCAGCAGGCCCATCTGGCCGTACACATCCAGGGGCAGGCCGCGCAGGGCCAGGCCGAGCACGGCGCCGAGCATCGCCAGCGGCACCGTCACCAGGATGATCAGGGGATCGAGGAAGTTTTCGTAGAGGGCGGCCAGCACCAGGGCCATCACCAGCAGGGCGAGGGCGAACACCCGGGTGGTGCCGCCGCCGGCGCGGGCCTCCTCCCGCGCCAGACCCGCCCACTCCAGCTCCAGGGCATCGCGGCCGCGGCGCTGGTGCAACTCCTGCAGCAGGGCCATCGCCTGGCCCGTGCTCACCCCGGCGCGGGGCAGGGCGCGGATGCTGATCGAGCGCACCAGGCGGCTGTGGTTGATGCTGGTGGGGCCGGCGCCGGGTTGCAGGCGCACCAGCTCGGCGATGGGGATCAGGCGGCCGTCGCGGTTGCGCACCGTCAGGGCCAGCACAGCGGCGGCGTCGCGGCGGGAGCGGCCCTCCAGCTGCACGATCACCCGCCGCACCTGGTCGTCGGCGAAGCTGTCGTTCACATAGTCGCTGCCGAAGCTGGCGCCGAGGGTGTCCACCAGGCTGGCCAGGTCGACGCCGAGGGAGGCCATGCGCAGCCGGTCGGGGATCAGCTCCAGGCGGGGGGAGCCGCTGCTGAAGCGGGTCGAGACCCGCTCGAAGGCGGGCCCGCCGCCACTGGTAAGGGCCTGGGCCGCGGCGATGAAGTCGCGCGCCTCCTGCTCGAAGGCCGTGAGGCTCAGCTGGCCGGAGCTGACATCGAGCAGTTCCAGCTCCAGGCCCCCTTCGCTGCTGAAGCCGCGCACGCTCGGGGCCTCGCTCAGTTGCACCACCGCGTCGGGCACGGCCCGGCGCAGCTGGCGGTTGATCCGCTCCGCCACCGCCGCGCTGCCGCTGTCCGCACCGGGGCGCTGCTCCACGGGCCTGAGGCGCAGGAAAACCTGCCCCTTGTTGGGGCTGCTGTCGCCGAAGGAGCGACCGGCGTAGAAGTTGGCGCTGGCGATCAGGGGCTCGCGGCGGACGACGCGGCGCACCCGCTCCAGCACCGCCTCGGTGCGGGCCAGGGCGGTGCCCTCCGGCAGGATCACCACGCCGCGCAGCTGGCCGTTGTCCTCCTGGGGGATGAAGGTGGTGGGCCTGGCCTGGATCGCCGCCGCCGTGAGCAGCAGCCCCGCCAGCAGGGCCACCAGCATCAGGGTGCGGCGGCGCAGCACGGCATCGAGCAGGCGGCCATAGGGGGCTTCCAGGGATTCGAGCCAGCGCCGCGGCGGTTCGATGATCCGCTTCAGCCAGCCCGGCTCCCGCTGGTCGGCGTGCAGCAGGCGGCTGGCCGCCACCGGCGTGAAGCTGATGGCATTGACGGTGGAGAAGGCGATGGCGGCGCTGATCGCCACCGCGATCGGGGCGTAGAGCCGCCCGACGCTGCCCTCCAGGCCGAGCACCGGGATGAACACCACCACCAGCACCAGGGAGGTGGCGATCACGGCGCCGCCGAGTTCGGCCATCGCCTCCCGGGCCGCCTGCAGGGCCGGGATGCCCCGCTCCAGCCGCCGGCCGATGTCCTCGCTCACCACGATGGCGTCATCCACGAGCAGGCCCGCCGCCAGCACCATCCCAAACAGGGAGAGGGTGTTGATCGAGCCGCCGCTCAGCCGCAGCACGCTGAGGGAGCCGATCAGGGACACCGGCACCGCCGCTGCCGTGATCAGGGCCAGGCGACTGTTGCCCAGCCCGAACAGCAGCACCAGGAACACCAGCAACACGGCGTCGCGCAGGGCCTCCACCGCCCGATCGATGCTGGCGCGCACCGTGACCGCCTCATCAACGATCACCTCCATCGCCACCCCCGGCGGAAAGCGGGGGGCCAGGTCGGCCAGGGCCTGCTCCAGTCCGCGACGCACCTCCAGGGCGTTGCTGCCATCGCGCTGGAACACGCCCATCGCCACGGCGGTGTCGCCGGCGAGGTTGGTGGCGATCGTGTCGTAGTTCTCCTTGCCGAGGCTGACGCGACCCACGTCCTTCAGCAGGGTGACGCCGCCCTCGCCGCTGCGGCCCACCACCAGCTGGCCGAACTGCTGGGGCGTGCGCAGCCGCCCCTCCATCCGCAGCGGCAGGGTGATGGCCTGGTCGGCGGGCGCCGGCGCATCGCCGGCCTGGCCGAGGGCCGCCAGCACGTTCTGCTGCTGCAGGGCCTGGCGCACCTCGGCGATCGTGAGGTTGCGGCTCTCCAGCTTCACCGGATCCAGCCAGAGGCGGAAGGCCAGGCTGCTGCCGCCGAACAGGCTGACATCACCGACGCCGCTGACCCGCCGCAGCCGGTCCTTGACCACCGAATCCACCCAGCCGGTGAGGAAGGTGTCGCTGTAGAGCCCGCGCTCGGCGCTGAAGCTGAGCACGAGCAGCAGGTCATCGGAGCTGCGCCGCACCTGCACGCCGAAGCGGGCCACCGAGGGGGGCAGCTGGCGGTTCACCACCGCCACCTCGTTCTGGGTGTTGATCTGGTTGAGTTCCGGGTCGCCGCCGAGGAAGCCGAGGGTGATGGAGCTGCCGTTGGCGGAGCTGGTGGAGCGGATGGTGTCGAGGCGCTCCAGGCCGTTGAGCTGCTTCTCCAGCAGGGCCGTCACCCCCTGTTCCACCACCTCCGGGCCGGCGCCGGGATAGCTGGCGCGCACCGTCACGCGTCCCGGGGCGATCGGCGGCAGGTTTTCCACCTGCAACATCGGCAGGCTGATCAGGCCACCGAGCAGGATCAGCAGCGAGATCACCAGCGTCAGCACGGGCCGGCGCAGGAAGGGGTCGGAGATGGATCTCACGCGCGTTCGGGGGCTCCCCCGGCCGGCAGGGGCTCAGACCGGATCGCGGCGGAGCACCACCGCCAGGTAGTCCGGCGATTTATAGCGACCGGGCAGGCACAGATGCAGGCGCTCCAGACGGCTCCAGGCGACGGTGCGGCGGATCGCGTCGAGGCTGCGGCCCTCCTTGAGCAGGCGGCGCATCGCCTTGCAGTACAGGGGGTAGTTCGCCTCGAGTTCCCCGATCGTGGGGGGCTTGCTGGAGCCGGAGGCCATGGCGTTGGGGCGCCCGGGGGTTGCGAGGCGCGGATTCAGCCTACGAGCCGGCCAGCACCGGCTGGCCGCCGGGGCCGAGCAGGGCGGCCTGGGCGTCGCTGAGGCGTCCGAAGCGGTGCAGCACCCGGGTGATGCGGGGGATGTCGAGCACGGCGTGGACGCGGTACCCCGCCTCCGCCAACCGCTCCCGCGCCCGCCGGTCGTGTTCGCCGCCATGGTCGATGAACACCACCACATCCTCCACGCACAGCCCGGAGCTCTCCAGCTTGGCGATGCCCTCCAGCACGCTGCCGCCGGTGATCAGGATGTCGTCGACCACCACCACCAGATCGCCGTCCTCGAAGTCACCCTCGATCAGGCGGCGGGCGCCGTGGGCCTTCACCTCCTTGCGGGGGTAGATCAGGGGTTTGTGCAGCAGCAGCGAGAGACCGGTGGCGGTGGGCAGGGAGCCGTAGGGGATGCCGGCGATGCGATCGAAGGCGAGGTGTTCGAGCTGGCCGGCATAGGCGTGGAGGACGCGGTGGAAGAGGTTGGGATCGGAGATGATCTGGCGCAGATC